>NZ_JBHTSL010000012.1:0-109690 GCF_042795115.1 Arthrobacter sp. NPDC056493
GCCCAATTTGCCGCCTTCATTGGGCGCTAAGTGACCCCGCGCTGCCCCAAGTTTTCCGCGGCGACCTTTAGAGTGAACTGACTGGGTGTGAGCCGCCGCACGAAGGACACGATGGACTACTACGCAAGCAACGCGCTGCGTGAGAACCATGCAGGCTGGTCCCTGCTGCGCGCCCAGAACGCCCGCTGGCCATCTCGTTTTTCATGGCAGCATTCACGGAGCCCAACCAGCCAGCGTGCTGATGGACGAGGATACGCTGCTCGCGCACCGGGAAGCGTGGGGAACCGAGCCGTCCCCGTCGAGGGCTGTACTGAGCAGGCTGACGGAGGAGGAGGCTGCACTCTATGAGGCGCTGGGCAATGACGCGTACGGGCCGTCGGTCCGCCTTGAACAGGAGCTGATCCGCTGGGACTGGGCCTTGGAGCGCCTCCACCCCCCTGGTTGAGCACGCCGAAAACCCCGGCCGGACCTTACCGCCGCCCGCCTGCCACCCCGGCACCGCGGGCGCGCCGGACGCGGGTCTTGCCGGTGTGCACCAGGAACGGAACCGCACGGCGGTGCACCCGCCCATGCGAGGCATGAACCGCCGCAGAGGGAACCGCAGCGGGCACCGCCCGCTCGGAAACGGCACGCTCCCGCGATGCCCTCGCGTCCGCGCCCCGGTAGTAGAAGTGCTTGGCCGTCTCCACGAGCACCAGGTACAGCACTACCATTCCCACGAGTGCCAGGAAGAAGGGGCCAGGCAGGGGACGGAAGCCGACGAGGCTGCCGAACGGCGTGTACGGAATGACGGCCCCGGCCGCCGCCACGGCCAGAACGCCGGCTGTGAGCGTGGCCGAGGCGCGGCTCCGGAAGAAGGGGATCCGGCGCGTCCGGATGACGAAGACGATCAGTGTCTGGGTGGCGAGCGACTCCACGAACCACCCGGCCCTGAACTCCTCCGGCGCCGCCTGGAAGACCCAGAGCATGAGCCCGAACGTCGCGAAGTCGAACAGCGATGAGATGGGACCGAAGATGAGCATGAAATGCCGGATGGCGCCGATGTCCCAGTGCGCGGGCCGCCGGAGCTGGTCCGCGTCCACCCTGTCGGTGGGGATCGCGAGCTGGCTCGTGTCGTACAGCAGGTTGTTGAGCAGGATCTGCCCCGGGAGCATCGGCAGGAAGGCCAGGAACGCGCTGGCCGCCGCGGCGGAGAACATGTTGCCGAAGTTGCTGCTGGTTCCCATCAGCAGGTACTTGATGGTGTTGGCGAAGATCCGCCGCCCGCCCACCACACCGTCGGCCAGCACGCCAAGGTCCTTCTCAAGAAGAACGACGTCGGCCGCGTCCTTCGCGATGTCCGTCGCGCTGTCCACGGAGATGCCGACGTCGGCCCGGTTCAGTGCGAGCGCGTCGTTGACGCCGTCGCCCAGGAAGCCGACGGCATGGGCCCGCCTCAGGACGATGACGATGCGCGCCTTCTGCTCCGGCGAGACCCGGGCGAAAACCCGGGCGCCGGCAGCGGCCGCGGCCAGCTCGTCGTCGTCCATGTCGCTGACCTGGGCACCGGTGAGGACGGCGCCGTCGGGCATGCCGAGCACGGAGATCACGTGCTGTGCCACGAGCGCGTTGTCGCCCGTGGCCACTTTGACCTCGACGCCGAGCCCCGCGAGCCGCTGGATCGACGCCCGGGCGTCGGCCTTGGGCTGGTCGATGAAGCTCAGGAAACCCGCCAGCGTGAGGCGGGTACCGCCGTCGTCCTTGTCTTCTGCGCCAGGCCCGGCGGCGGGCCCGCTCGCGACGGCGACCACCCGCGCCCCGCGCCGGAACAGTCCGTCGAGGAGCGTGCGGGCGTCGGGACTGACGCCGGCGCAGCGGTCGAGGACCGCCTCCGGCGCGCCCTTGAGGATGCGCACGGGGCCGCCGGCCCGGGCCACCGTGGTCTGCATGGTCCGCGTTTCGTGGTCGAAGGGGCGAAGGCCCAGCCGGTGCTGGCCGGCGAGCGGCGGCCGGCGGTCCGGAAAGGCCGCCCACAGGGCGGCGTCCACGGGGTTCTGCCCGGCACCGGAGGCACCGGGTTCGGCGGGATCGGACTCGCAGCACAGCAGCGCGAGCTCGACGAGCTGCCCGGCCGCGTCCAGCCCCGGAGTGACCGGCAACGCCTCCTCGAAGCCGATCCGTCCCTCGGTGAGCGTGCCGGTCTTGTCGGTCAGCAGGACGTCCAGGTTGCCCAGGTCCTCGATGGCGAGAAGCCGCTTGACCAGGACGCCGTCCTTCGCGAGGAGGCGCGAGCCCGCGGCGAGGCTGGTGCTCACCACGGCGGGCAGCAGCTGCGGCGTGATGCCCACGGCGATGGCGAGGGAGAAGAGGACTGAATCGAGGAGCGGCCGCTGCAGCAGCAGGTTGATGGCCAGGATGCCTCCGGTGAGGGCCAGCCCGACCCACAGGAGCATGAGCGAGAACTCCTTGAGGCCGCGCTGGAAGGCCGTCTCGGGGAGGCCCTGGGCGAGGCCCGCGGCGATGTGGCCGAACTCCGTCTGGTGCCCTGTGGCGGTGACCACGGCGCGGGCCGTCCCGGCGTGGACCACCGTGCCCATGAGCAGGCAGCTGGAGAGGTCTGCGAGTGAAGAGCCGGCCGAAACGGGGTGCACGGACTTCTCCACCGCGGCCGATTCGCCGGTGAGGACGCCCTCGTCCGCCTCGAGGTGGTCGGCCTCGAGCAGGCGGGCGTCCGCCGGGACGATGTTCCCCAGGCCGATGCGGATCACGTCTCCGGGGACGAGTTCCCGTACGGGCAGGGGCCGCTCGGCTCCGGCCCTGACGACGACGATGGTGTGGCTGATGCGCCCGTGCAGGTCTGCGGCGGTGCGTTCGGCCCGGTACTCGTTCACGAAGCCGAGCAGGGCGCTGCCGAGCAGGATCGTAACGATGACGGTCGCGTTCAGCTGGTCACCGGTGGCAAACGACAAACCCGCGGCGGCCACCAACAAACCCTGCAGCGGGCTCGCGAACTGGCGGACCAGCACGTGCGGCCAGCTGACGCGCCGGGCCTCGAGGACGTTCGCGCCGAGGGCCAGGCGGCGGGCCGCTTCCTCCTCGTCGAGCCCGTCGGAGGCGGAGCCGAGCGCCGCGCGAACATCCCCGGCTGGCATCGTCGCCGCCCGGGCGACGGGCAGCTGCACGGACTGGGGGTGAGTCTGCACGCTCACGAGGCACACTCTACGCTCCCCCATCCCGGGCGCCTACACGCGGGAACGGGCCAGGGTTGGCAGGGGCCAGCCTCAGTCCCGGTCGTACCGGGCGAGTGCCTCTATGTAGACAGCGGCGGTTTCCTGGTCGCCCCTGTCGGTGTATTTGGCGATGATGTTCGCCAGGTCGTGTTTGATCACCCAGTGCGCGTCATAGGGTTCACGAGGAACGGGAACGTAATCGTTCATTGTTTCTCACCCCCTTGCGCATCCTCACGCTCCAGCAGATAGCGCAGAAACGCCGCCTGGTTGTCGATTTCCCGCTGTTTGCGCGGGGAAACCCACTCCAGCAATTCTTGGTCCTCAGCCATGTTGTCCACCCCTTCCAGGCTATGGATTGATGGTGAACCCGTTCATTCAAGATCGGCGAAAGTTTCAGGCAAGATCAGCCAAGTCTTCCGCCACAGCAACGCGGTCAGGACTCCAGCCCGCGAAGGGTCTCCTTGGCTCCGTGGCTGTGCAGGCTGGCCAGGGCGTCGGTGTAGGCGGCCACAAACCACTCGTTGTCGATGAGGTCGCCGAAGACCTCCCGGATCGAGATGAAGGACAGCGGGTCCTGCCGCTGGCGTGAAGCTGCAGCCATCAGGGTGTCCTTCAGCCGGTCCACCACCTCGATAGGGTTGCCCTGCTCGTCAACGCCTTCCGCGTACCGGGCCCAGCTCGCCACGATGGCCGCCGAGCGCTTGATCTCTCCCCCGTTCTCGAGGTTGATCCGAACCACGGGCAGGAGCCACTTCGGGATCCGGTCCGAGCTCTCGGCGCACAGCCGGGCCAGGGTGTCGCGGACGTATTCGTTGGAGAACCGCTCGATCAGGGTCCGCTTGTACGTGTCGAGGTCGATCCCGGGCACCGGCTGCAGGGTGGGGGTTGCTTCCCTGTCCATGTAGTCGAGCAGGAACCGGGCGAACAGCGGGTCCTGCGCCGCCTCGTGCGCGTAGCGGTAGCCGGCGAGGTGGCCGAAGTAGCACATGCCCTGGTGGCTGGCGTTGAGCAGCCGCAGCTTCATCAGCTCGTACGGCTCCACGTCCTCGACGAGCTGCACGCCGGCCTTTTCGAAGGGCGGCCGGCCCAGGCTGAAATGGTCCTCCAGCACCCACTGCTCAAACGGCTCGCAGACCACCGGCCAACCGTCCTCCACGCCGAATTCCTCCGCGATGGCCCGGCGGTCGTCGTCGGTGGTGACGGGCGTGATCCGGTCCACCATGCTGTTGGGGAACGGCACGTTTCCGGCCACCCAGGCTCCCAGCTCCGGATCCTTGAGCGACGCATAGGCGGTGAACATCTTCCGCGCCACGTCGCCGTTGCCCTGGATGTTGTCGCAGGACATCACGGTGAAGGGCTCCAGGCCCCGATCACGACGGCGGCGCAGGGCTTCGGTGATGAGCCCGAAGGTTGTGCGCGGCGCGGCACCCGGCTGGAGGTCGTGGACCACGTCGGGGTTCCCGGCGTCGAAGTCCCCGGTGACGTGGTGGAAGTTGTACCCGCCCTCGGTGACGGTCAGCGAAACGATCCGGACGCCGTCGAACGCCATTTTCTCGATGACCGCCTCGGGGTCATCGGGGGCGAAAAGGTACTCGATGATCGAGCCGATGACGCGGCCTTCGCGCGTGCCGTCGGGGTTCTTCACCACCAGCGTGTACAGGCAGTCTTGGCCGTCCATGACCTGCTTCATGCGGGCATCGCCGGGCAGGACGCCCACCCCGCAGATGGCCCAGTCATGTGCCAGGCCGGCGTTCATCAGCTGGTCCAGATACATGGCCTGGTGGGCGCGGTGGAAGCCGCCGACGCCGAAGTGGACGATCCCCGCGGTCAGGGCCGACCGGTCGTAGGACGGCTTGCCCAGGCTGGCCGGAAGTTCCTTAAGCGTTGCGTTCGTGAGCATGTACTGTTTCCTTTCGGCGCGGGCTGTCAGCGGCCCGGGTAGACGACGGCTTTGAGCTGGCCGGGCTGCTTGCCGGCCTTGAGCGCTTGCTCTGATTCGGCGAGGGTGAACCTGCCGGTGACCAGGATGTCCAGGTCCACCTTTCCGTCGGCGATGAGCTGGGTGGCCAGCGGCCAGGTGTTTGTGTAGCGGAAGACGCCGGAGAGCCAGATCTCGCGGTTCTGGATGAACGAGACGGGGAGTTCGACGTCGTCCGCCCCCAGCCCGACGAGGATCACCTTTCCGGCGGGGCCAACGGCCTTGATTCCGGAACGGACCGCCTGGGGTGCGCCGGACGCGTCAATGAAGGCATCGACGTCGAGCCCTTCCACAGTATCTATCTTCGCGTTCACCGCGTGCGTGGCGCCGTGTTCCAAAGCGAAGGCGAGCCGGTCCTCGGCGATGTCGCTGATGTAAATCTCGGTGGCGCCGAACGCCCGTGCGGCCTGGGCGGCGATGATGCCGATAGGTCCGGCGCCGGCGATCAGCACCCGGCTGCCGGGCTTGATGCCGGCGCGTTCGCAGGCCCACAGCCCCACCGAGAGCGGTTCGATCAGGGCGGCGGCCTCGTCGCTGACGGTGTCCGGGATGTCGTAGGCGAAGTCGCTCTGGATGGTGACGTATTCGGCGAAGGCGCCGTCCACCGGCGGGGTGGCGTAGAACTCGATGTCCGGGCAGAGGTTGTAGCGCCCGGCCTTGCACTGCTTGCAGGTGCGGCAAGGGCGCTGGGGTTCGACGGCGACCCGCTGGCCAAGGCGGGCAGGGTCCACGGCGGTTCCGACGGCGGCGATCCGGCCGGAGAGTTCGTGGCCGAGGATCAGGGGGTGGTCCACGACGTAGTCGCCGATGCGGCCGTGCTCGTAGTAGTGGACGTCGCTGCCGCAGACGCCGACGGCGGCCACCTGCACCAGGACCTGGTCGGGCTCGAGGTGCGGGACGGGCAGGGTTTCCATCGCCATGCTCCCCTGGCGTTTCAGGACGGCGGCGCGCATGGTGGCGGGCACGTCTGTTTGGCCGGGGGTGGCGGACTGGGTGGTTGTTGTCATGGAAAATCGTTCCTTATGAAGTCGGGAGGGTGGGCGCTACTTCACGGCACCCAGCGAGAGTCCCTGGACGAGCTTGTCCTGGGCGGCGAAGCCGGCGAACAGCACCGGCAGGGAGATCACGACGGCGGCCGCGCAGACTTTGGCGAGGAAGAGGCCCTGTCCGGAGACGAATCCGGTCAGGAACACCGGGGCGGTGCCGGCGACGACGCCGGTGAGGACACGGGCCAGGAGCAGTTCGTTCCAGCTGAAGATGAAGCAGATCAGGGCGGTGGCAGCGATGCCCGGCATGGCGACGGGGGCGATGATCTTGCGCAGGATGAGCAGCAGGTTGGCGCCGTCGATCTGGGCGGCTTCGAGCATTTCTTCGGGTACTTCGGCGAGGAAGGAGCGCATCATCCACACCGCGATGGGCAGGTTCATGGAGGTGTACATCAGGATCAGGAACCAGATGTTGTCCAGCGCCCCCACAGTCCGGGCGAACAGGTAGAGCGGCAGGATCGCGGCCACCACCGGCATCATCTTGGTGGAGAGGAAGAAGAACATCACGTCGGTCCACTTCTTCACCGGCCGGATGGACAGGGCGTAGGCGGCCGGGATGGCCAGCGCCAGGACCAGGACGGTGGAAAGGATCGAGGCGGTGGCGGAGTTGATCAGCGGCGGCCACGGGCTGACCCCGGACGTGGCGCCGAAGAACTCCTTGTAGGCGTCCAGCGTGAGGTCCGCGGCGATCGACGGCGGGTTGGTGGCGGCGTCGGTTTCGGAGTGGAAGGAGGTCAGGATCATCCACAGCACGGGCGTGGCGAAGAGCAGGGCCAGCAGCCAGGCGGCGATGCCGGCGGCGGTGTTGTTCCGGGTGGGGTCCATCCGGGACTTGCGCCCGGACTTTCCGAAGCTGCGGCGGGAGCCTGCCTTCACGGGAGCGGGGCCGGGCTGCGTGCTGTGGGGCGCGGTGAGGGTGCTCATCGTGCTGCCTCCTTCTTGAAGAGCGAGAAAACGGTGCGGAGGGCGAACGTGGCCACGATGATGGTGCCGATGACCACCACGACGCCGGCGGCGGAGGCCAGGCCGTATTCGTTGGCGAAGTAGAACGTCTGGTAGATGGCGTAGGGCAGGTTGGCGGTGCCCAGTCCCCCGGCGGTGAGGGTGAAGACGGAGTCGAAGTTCTGCACGATGTAGATGGCTCCGAGCAGGCCGCCGAGCTCGATGTACTGGCGCAGGTGCGGCAGCGTCAGGTGCCGGAAGATGGCCCACGGGGTGGCGCCGTCCATCTGCGCCGCTTCCACGGTGTCCATCGGGCGGGACTGAAGTCCGGCCAGCAGGATGAGCATCATGAATGGCGTCCACTGCCAGACCAGGGACACGATCACTGCCATGAGCGGCGCCTGGGACAGCAGGTCCAGCTGGGGCGCGGCGTCGCTGCCGAACAGCGACCAAGCCCAGGTCAGGATGCCGTTGATCAGCCCGTAGGTCGGGTTCAGCAGGGCGTGCTTCCAGATCAGGGCCGCGGCCACGGGCACCACCAGGAACGGGGCGATCAGCAGGGTCCGGGCCAGTCCCCTGCCGATGAACTTCTTGTCCAGCAGCAGGGCCAGGCCCAGGCCGACCAGCAGGCTGGCCAGGACCACGGAGACCGTGAGGAGGACGGTGGTGAAGATGGCCTGGCGCAGGTCAGGGTCGGTGAGGACAGTGACGTAGTTCTCCAGGCCGGCGAACGCGGTCTTGTCCGGGCTCAGGCTGTTCCAGTTCAGGAACGAGATGATCAGCGTCACCACGAACGGAAGCTGGGTGACGATGATGAGGAAGACCAGGGCCGGCAGCAGCGGCGCGCGCCGTGCCCAGGCCAGTGCGCGTTCCCGCGACCGGGCGTTCCGTGAGTTGGTGTTCCGTGGAGGTGTGGCTGCGCTGTGTCCCGGACGGGAGATACGCGCCGTTGCGGTGGTCATGATGTTCTCCTGCGGTTGGGTTGAGGTCACTTGTACTTGTTGCCGACTTTTTCGGCGGCCTGTTGGCCCTTGGCCAGTGCGTCGGCCACGGTGCCCTGGCCCGCGATGGCGGAGCTGACACCCTGGGAGACGCTGGTGCCCAGCGCCGCGAACTCGGGAATCCCGACGAACTGGATCCCGACGGCGGGGCGCGCCTGCGCGCCCGGGTTCTTCGGGTCGGCGTTCTCGATGGCGAAGCGTTCGGCCTTGAAGAACGGCGCGGCCTGCTGGAATTCGGCGTTCTCGTAGGTGGAGATGCGCTTGCCGGAGGGAACCTTGGCCCAGCCGAGCTTGGCGGCAACGAGTTCCTCGTAGTTCTTCGAGCTGGCCCAGGCGATGAACTTCCCGGCAGCGTCCTGTTTCTTTGAGGCCGCCTGCATAGCCCAGGACCAGGTCCACAGCCAGCCGGAGGACTTGGTGTTTTTCACCGGCGCCTGGGCGTAGCCGATCTTCCCCTTCACCGGTGATGCCTCGGCTTCCAGCGCACCGGCGGCGGAGGTGGCGTCGTACCACATGGCCACTTTGCCTTGGCTCATGTTGTTCAGGCACTCGGTGAACCCGGCCTGCGCGGCACCTGCCTCGCCGTGCTCGCGGACCAGCTTGGTGTAAAACTCGGTCGCCGCCGTGAATTCCGGAGCGTTGACCTGCGCGTTCCAGTCCTTGTCGAACCAGGTCCCGCCGAAGGTGTTCACCACGGTGGTCAGCGGCGCGAACACCTGGCCCCAGCCGGGCTGGCCGCGCAGGCAGATGCCCTTCATCCCCGGCGCCGCGCCGTCCACCTTCGCGGCGAGATCGGCCACCTGATCCCAGGTGGGCTTCTCCGGCATGGTCAGGCCCTTGGCCTCCAGGATGTCCTTGCGGTACATCAGGAACGAGGACTCGCCGTAGAAGGGCTCGCCGTAGAGCTTGCCGTCCTTGCCGGTGAGGGACGCCGTGTAGGCGGGCAGGATGTCCGCCTGGTTGAACTTGGGATCCTTGGCCACGCTGTCCAGCGGCGCCAGCCAGTTGTTAGCCGCGAAGAAGGGGATCTCGTAGTTGGACAGGGAGGCGACGTCGTACTGGCCGGCCTGGCTGGAGAACTCCTGGCTGATCTTGGCCCGGACGTCGTTCTCCGGCAGGACCGTGTAATTGACCCTGATGCCGGTTTCCTTGGTGAAGTTGTCCGCGGTCAGCTTCTGCAGGTCCTCCATCTGGGGGTTGTTCACCATCAGCACGTTGATGCTGTTCGGGTCGCCGGCAGCTGGTCCGCCGCCCGCACCGGCGCAGGCCGTGGCGGACAAGGCGATGCACAGGGCACCGGCGGCCAGTGAGGCGGCGCGCATGTTGGGACGCATAAGAACTCCTTTGTGCTCAAGAGTCGGGACACGAGCCGGGCCGAAGTAGTGGGCCAGACTCTAGGGCCGCTAGGCCCGGTCGGTTCTCAGTTGAGATGCTCATATGAGCAACAGCAAATGCTCATCTGTCATGTGACTCTAGTCATATATACTCGTTTGAGCAAGAGGCAATACTCAAATGATCAGATGTGCGAGAGGTGACGAGCATGACGGAGCACTCCCATGAAGAGCTTCTGGCGCGCATCAGCAGCGAGTACTACCTGGAAAACCGCTCCAAGGTGGAGATCGGCGCCAGCTACGAGATCTCGCGGTTCCAGGTGGCACGGCTGCTCACGGAGGCCCGCGAGAAGGGCATCGTGGAGATCAAGGTGAACTTCCCGTCCCGCGTCTCCGCCGCTGACATCCGCCGCATCGAGTCCTCGCTGGGCATTGGCGAGGTGGTCGTCGCGGACACCAACGGGGATGTGATCCAGGCGCGCGGCATCCTGGCCAAGGCGGCCGCCGTCGAAATCTCCCGGCAGGCACCGGCGGGCGGGACCATGGGCATTTCCTGGTCCCGCACCCTGGACGTGGCCTCGCGGCTGGTCCGGGAGCTCCCCCGGTGCGACGTCGTCCAGCTTGCCGGCGCCCTCCCCACGGAAGGCGAGAGCAATCCCCTCGAGCTGATCCAGCGGCTGGGACATGTGAGCGGGGGGCTCACCTGGCCGCTGTGGGCACCTCTGGTGGTGGAAGATCCGACGACGGCGGCAGGCTTGCGCCGTCAGCCGGAGATCGCCGAGGCACTGGCGAAGGCGGATTCACTCGACCTGGCCGTGGTGGCGATTGGGGCGTGGAAGCCCGCCACTTCCACCATCTGGGACCGCGCAGACGCCGGACTGCGGCAGGCCGCCATCGAGGCGGGCGCGGTGGCCGAGTGTTCAGGCCGGCTGCTTGACGCGGCAGGTGTTCCGGTGGAGTCGGGGCTGGACGAGCAGATCATCGCCGTCACCATCAAGCAGCTGCAGCGGACCCCGAAGGTGATCGCCGTGGCCCAGGGCGAGGGACGGGCTGAAGGCGTGCTGGCCGTGGCCAAAGCCGGCTTCGTCACCACGCTGATCATTGATTCGCCGCTGGCCCAGGCCCTGACTGACCTGATCGACGAGGGGAAGAGTAACTGACGCCCGTTCAGACGCCCTTGGCCCTGGCCTGGACCAGGTTGGCGAACGGTAGCCTTCCGTAGATGCTGACGAATTTCGCGTGGTACGCGGCTTCGGCAGCATTCAACTCCGCTGCTGAGTACTCCTTCCACGCGATGACTAGAGACTGGGAATCGGCGAGCTGCCAAATGAGCCGCCCGCCCCAATGGCCAACGGGCTTCCCGCGCCCGAAGTCAGCGAATTCCTGAATTCGCTTTCGTAACCCCCGGTTGCCGGTGCTTCCCGGGCCTGCTTTCCCGATGTAGAGGACGTCCGCGTCCTCAATCCACTCCGCTTCCAAGGAGGTATGAAGCATCGATGGATCCCGCCGCTTGAATCTGCCGCCCACGCTCTTTGCCAGGAACAACCGTTCGAAGCCCTCCGGTTTGAGCACTGCATAGATTCCGGGCCCCTGCGGAACCCTGTTGATATCCAACTGCTTGAACGACCGGAATCCGGTGAACCCGTCGTCCTTCAGCGTCTGCTTGTTGATCTGCAATGCGTGTTCCTTAATCTGGTCGTTGCGCCTGAGCAGATACCGGCTACTCGAGGTGGGCGTAATTCGGCAGTGCGAACGTCTGGGCCGGTGTGCGGCCCGGGCTCGTACGGGCGGCGATCCCGCGCACGATCCGCGTGCCGGCTACGCGCACAGCAGCCTGCAGCACGGCGACACCGGCCCGTGAGGTGGGGTTCGCGATCCTCGGTACACCGGGCGGCAGTTTTTGGGTCTGGCTGACCCACGGCCGCATTATCCGCTCATACGCGGCCAAGCCATCGCATAGGGCTGTGTGCTTGGCGATCTCTCCCGCCAGCACGTAGGCACCCACGACGGCGAGAGTCGTGCCCATGCCGGTCATCGGGGAAGGACAATGGGCGGCGTCACCCACCAGAACGACGGGGCCATTCGACCATCGCGCGGCATGCACTTGGCCCACTTCCTCGAAGTACAGGTCCTCGACGTCTTCCAGCGCTCTAAGTACGCGGTCGGTCTCCCAGCCGCCGCCGGAGAAGGTCTGGCGCAGCAGTGCGCGCTGCTCCTCCGGGGTCCGCCCGCTGGCGGCGTTGCGCTTTTCACCCCGCGCCAGGGTGCGGGTGATCAGCACACGCATGGTGCCGTGCCGGTCCGGCCGCAGGGAGATGGTACCACCTGGGGTGTTGAACCACCGCCACCAGTCGGTGTCCGAGCCGGTGCGGTCGATCGTCGCCCAGGTCGCCTCCAGACCCAGGGACGTCACCACCGGTTCGTCACCGAAGGCCAGCCTGCGGGTGTCGGAGCCGATGCCGTCGGCGGCGACGACGAGGTCGAACCGTTCCGCGCTGCCCTGCTCGAACGTCACCAGGGCGGCGTCGCCTTCCTGCTGCAGCGCCACGATGCGGTCGCCGAAGCGGTAGTCGGTACTGGCAGAGGTGTTGGAGACCAGCAGCTCGGCGAGGTCGCCGCGCAGGATCTCCACCTCGGAGGTCAGGCTCATGCCGCTTGGGTCCCCGACCGGGAACCGCGCCAACACCTGCCCGCGCGCCCCGACAAACTCCAGCCCCGACTCGCCGGTGTGAGCCGCACGGACCTGGTCCTCCAGCCCCATCCTCCGGATGACCTGAAGTCCCGCTCCGTTGACGTCAACATTCTGCCCGCCGGTACGCGGAGCCGGTGCCCGCTCCACAATCGTCGTGCGCCAGCCATAACGCTCCAGCCAGTAGGCCAGTGCCGGACCGGCGATGCTGGCGCCTGCGATCAGAGCGGAAGGAGTAGGCATGCTCCGAGGGTAGCTCAAGCAAACCCTTTCCGCTGTGAGTCTCTGGCGGGCATTGAGTACAACCCCGGGCAGGCACATCCAGCTGGAGCACCCCAACAGCTCCTACCAGAACGTGCGCGAGTTCGGCGTCGACCTGCGGGCGTGCCCGGAGAGGACCATCGGCGACGAGGACCAGTACCCGGAGCAGAAGTACCGGCCCTCAATCGCCTCGTCTGGTCGACTGTCTAGGTCGGAAATCACGGGGCGGCGCAGCCCGAGTCGAGGTGTATGTTCGTTGCCCCATCCGGCCGATCGAGTTTTAGGAACTTTATTTGGCTTTATTCGCTTAAAATAAAGTTCGGTAGACATCAATTCCTGTCTTAGTTCTCCCTCGCCGTAGAACCCGGCGGAACGCAACCCGGCTCAACTGGTTACCGAAATGGGTTGTTAGCGGCTTTCTTACGCAGAAGCCGTCACAGGTACTTCTTCAAGACCTGGGCGAATGCGTCCCCGGTAGTGACGAGCCATTCGACAAGCTCCTGGGACTGAGCCTCGTCCCGGAAGTCCCCAGGACGTGTGGTTATGAGTTTGGATGCCTTCCGTCCGGGCTTATCGTCCCACTCGAGGACGAAGCCGAGGTCGGCTTCGATGCCCTCGCGTTGGGCTAACAACTTCGCGTAGAGGGCTTTGTCGTGGTTGATCCAGAAAATCGTTGCAACTACCGGCTTCTGCGAGTTGGCCTGGAGCGAGATCACGGCACGAGAGTCTCCAATACCGGCGTCATACCAGTTCTGGGAAGCCGGCTTGCGCCAGGAACTGATGTGGGTTGCGTTCGCCACACCGTACTCGCGTACCCGCTCGAAGAACGCAAGCTGTGCGTCCTTCACTGACGATCGGTTTACAGCCCGAGCGCGACCGTTCAGCTTTTGACGGCGGGTGCCTATCGCCTCGTTGTCGACATCTAACCCGGCAGCGTCCGCTAGCTCCTCTGCGCTAATGAACTGATTGGGATCCGCGTGCCCTTCTGCATCGAACCGAAGGCCCTCCTCCTCAAGCACCACCTGCGGGTCATCCGCGCGGTCCGGATCGGTCCATCGGAATCCCGGCGAAATGGTCCCGCCGGTCTGCAAGACGCGCCAGGCGTTGACCATTGGATAGTTTGCCACTATCGCGGCCAGTGGCTGGGCCCAGGTGCCGGCCACGATCGCGACATCGCCATAGGACGTCCAGCGACCAGATGGGATCTCTGCGATGATGGCGGCAATTTGCATGCGCAGGGCTGACGGTTCGTCTCCTACAGCAACGATGCGCTCGTCGGGACCCGGCCAGAGTTCAATGATCTTCTCTGCCAATTCAGCGCTGCGTACGTTGATCTCGTTGACGCCCCATGAAGCGTGGGCAGCAATCGCCTGGTTCATTGATACGCCGCTCTTGGCCAGGAGCTCCCGCTTTACTTCGAACGGTTTGTTGCTGAGCTCGCTGTTGTAGCCACTAAGAGTAAGGTTACCGAGCGTATGCACAACCCGCTCATGTTCGTAGTCAATGTCTGCGCCCATGCTGAAAGCCTGCGCGAATGTGGTTCGCACGGAATCAGTCATTGTCTGGGGCAGCACATGCTCAATCGTCAGATGCTTAGGATCGAGCTCGACAATCTCTTTCGGGCGGTACGCCTCCTCGAGCCATTGCAGGATGAGCTTTTTTTGCGCGCCACGGCCCTGCCAGTAAAACGCGACTGTTTCGGCAGCTTCGCGAATCTGTTGGTCGGTCGCAAAGTGCTTGCGACCGCGGGAAAGGTATTCCCGCAGCCCGATGTCGATTCGGTCCACATCGCTGATGGCTCCCACGGCCTGAAGCAACGTTCGGTTCAGATTCGCAGTGGCCCGTCCGATCACGATGCGCCGCACGAAATAGGACTCCAGGTACGTCAGCGCCCGCACGACTTCCTCGTCAGCCGCGGTGCCGGCAGCACGTCGGGCAAGGATCTGCATCACGACTGGATAAGCTGTCGTAGAGCCCCAAGCCTTGATCCTGTTGAGTCGCCGACGAATTTCGGCATGCTTTTCTCCCGCAGGAGTAAGAATGGTCGCGAGCACATCGCCTAACTTGGCGATGCGGACCACCTCGGTCTCGATCTCGTCGGCAGTCTTTAGCTTTTCCAGCCGTCGTTGCTGTCCAACGTAGGTGTCCGACTGTTTGGCTCGCTCATCGCGCTGAGCAAGGTCGAGCCAGAACAACAGTTCGAGGTTCTCAGAGTCGAGTTTCTTCTCTAGTGGAAGCCAAACGTTCTCGTAGACCGAATCTGCGCGTTCACCGAGCCGCATGAATAGATAGTTCTTGAGCAGGTCACTTTGCGTCAGCCGGAGACCAGTGTTGTTCAGGGACTCGAAAATGCGGTGTGCGTTGTCCGAGGGCTCGGCAGTTACCACGACGAGCGCGAGACCACGTACGACGGCGGCTTCAAGCAGCTGCAGGTCACTTGGGTTGTCTGGATCCTCGGCCGAGGCGATCTTCGAGCGAAAGAATCGATACGCTTCGCCAATGCCATCTTCCCCGCCAGCCTGGGGCGAACGATTTAGAACGGCCATGTAAGCGGGCCGATCTGTCTGGGTCGGCAGGACCTTGAGCGGCTTGCCACTATCGAAGACGTTGACCAAGTATTGCGCATCAATGCCGCTCGCCCGATCGGTATTTCCTGTCTCGCCCAAGTGGTCACGGAGCGCCGCCAGAAGGAGAGTCAGCGTAGTAAGTCGCTGCTGGCCGTCGACGACCAGGAACTTATTGACGCCAATGGCACCGAAGTCAGGACTGCTGGCGAGCACAAGAGAACCGATGAAGTGCGAGGCCTTCGGGTCGTCGGCAAGAGCACGCTCCAACTCGACGACGTCTGACCACAGCTGGTCGAGCTGCTTCTTACCCCACGAGTACACGCGCTGGTAAAGCGGAATCTGGTATTGCTTCTTGCCTTCCAGAACACCCGCGAGCGTCCCGTTCTCCGCTCGAACCACACGCGCCTCCTTGAGGTGTTATCGGATAACCAGTACAGAGTAACTGCGTGTCTGTTATGACCCAGGTACCAGTGTCGCCGGCGTCGAGGACGTGTCTTGCTGCGCCATCATGTGGTGCGCCAAGATATCCAGGCTGTCGCATGGAAATGGGAACAGTTACTCCGAACCTTGAGCCCAACAGAGCACCACTGCCTGGCGGCTAAGCCGCTTCGCCGAAACTGGCAGCATAGAGGTACTTTCTGCAGAGAGATCCAATTGCTTCCTTCTCAGGACCTCGCGCCCTACCGTTCTCCTCATGGCCAGAATGACGCCCAAGGAAGCCACTGCTGTGAATGTGCTGCTGGGCTATTTTGCAGGTAGATCGGAACAACCGCCAGCCGAGATAGTGCGGTCACTCGAAACGCTCGCTAACCGGGCGGCGCACAATCGGTTGCAAGCGGGTGGAATGAAACGGCTGTACGGCGCCAGTGGCCCTCATGCCTATCCGGCCGAACCCGAGCAAACCAATGAGCTGCCGACGGACCCAGTACCTGCGAGCAGTGACAGCACCATCCCAAACTATTAGCCCAACCTTCGCCGGATACGGGCCAACATTGAGCCCGTCCACCCACCGACCGCCGTGTCAACATCTGAGCAATGGAAACATGCTCAAAGCATGCAAGGGCGCCGAGAGCTGGGCCGGTGAAGGGGCCTAATCCTGGCGGTCTCAATCAGCCGGGCCGACTCAAATGTAAAGGTAGGGACAGGGTGGAAGAGGAGCAAGAAGGCCTTAAGGCCTTTGTTCTCACAGGAGAACAGTTGAAGTTACTTCCACCGTCTATGGGTGGGCCTCGCCGAAAGAGCCCTCGAAAACCCACAAGGCCTTGGCAGGATCCGCCGGAGCTCTTGGTACCCATCGATAAGATGACCGACGAAATGTGGGCCAACTGGGATTGGCCCCCGGATCACGAGAAGATCCCGTCGAACAAGCGGAAGACCGCCCTGATATTGTGGCGCCGGGACGGAAATATTTGCCAGGTCTGCGGGCTCAGGGTCGACATCGGCCTTCGAAACGGGCATCCCGGCATGGCCAGCATCGATCACATTAATCCCGTTCGCCGATATGCGCCCGCGTCTGACGTCTCAAACCTAAACGTCTGGGGAAACATTCGTCTCGCACATCTGAACTGCAATACGGCGCATGCGGACTTCGACCCGCGGCTAATCGCCCTCGACGACTACCGCCAAATGCTGCGAAAGGCCATCGATGAATTCGAGCGTCAGGGCATTGCTAGTCCCCCCAAGACAGCCATGACACGTCGTGAAACGCCGTACGTAACTCCTGCCTGGGAATTGGAACAGAGAACGGGGCGCCCTGCGGGCACCTTTGGTGAAGAATGGACAACGAAAGGGTAATCGTCGTCTACCGGGTCCTTGCCGGAGAGCACTTGTCCAACAAGCCCGTACAACTTGCTACGCTGGGATTCCCCCAAGAATACGCAAGCGAGGCATAACGTGCACGAGGACGCCGTCCGGTTCCTGTCCCAGCCGGTGGAGGCCCAGCCCGGCTCACCGCTCCGGGTCGCCGTGTACTCCCGGATCGCCGAAGCCATCCGCAACAACCTGCTGCAGCCCGGCTCCATGCTCCCCACCGAGACCGAGCTCGGCACCGACATGAAGGTCAGCCGCACCGTCGTCCGCGAGGCCCTGATGCTGCTCGAGGAGGACGGCCTCATCCGCGCCCGGCGCGGCGTCGGCCGCTTCGTCTCCGACACCCTCCCCCGCATCGGCATCGAGCGCATCCGCCCCTTCGAGGAGGTCCTCGGCGGCCCCGGCCACCAAGTCGAGATCAAGCGCATCCAGGTCGAGAAGCAGCCGGCCTCCGAGTTCGTGGCCCCCGGCGTCGGCGTCGACCCCGGCAGCGACGTCTGGCTCTGGGACTCCGTCCTCATCCGCGACGGCGAACCCATCGCGCACCTCCAGGAGAACATCTCCGCCCTGCCCGTCAGCTTCGCCGGCGGCGCCGCGGCGCCTTTGGACATAAACGACGACGGCGGCACCACCTTGCTGACGGCGCTCAACAGGGCGGCGGGCCGGGGACTGGGGCCGGGCGAGTGCCAGATCAGCCTGAGCCAGGTGGGCCCGAGCCGCGCGAAGCTGCTGGACCTGCGCCCGTCCGACCCCGTCCTGGTCCTCACCCAGTACGTGCGGCACGCGAACCGGCCCTTCTACCTGGCCAAGTGCCTCATCGCGGACCGCGCCGGGCACCTCTCGGTGATGCAGTCACTCCAGTCTTAAACGAAACGGCTCCGCCAGCCGAGCTAGCGGAGCCGTTTCGTTTAGAGCGATGCCTAGCGGACGGCCTTGTCTGCGTTCACCCGGCCATACGCCCAGAGGGTGCCAGTGCCGGAAATTTTGTCGGCGGTTGATTCGACATTTGCCCGGACGGACGTGTTCGTGGCGCCGGCATGCGAGCTCCAGGCAAGGGCGGCGGTTGCAGCGACAATGGGCGAGGCCATGGAGGTACCGCTGGCAATGTCATAACCCGTGTGCCGGCCGTTCTGCGTGCCCAGGACGAAGGTGTGGTTCGGGAAGGTCGAGTAGACATTGACACCGGGAGCCGCGACATCCACCCACTGGTCGCCGTAGCTTGAGAAAGCTGCCTTGGCATCGTTGTTGTCGGTTGCGGCAACGGCGATAACGTTTGGATAAGCGCCCGGGTAAATCTTGGCCTGGGTTCCGGCGTTGCCTGCCGCGGCGACTACCACCACTCCTCGGTTCCACGCATTGTTGACCGCAGTTTCCAGGGTGCGGGATGCGACGCGCTGCCCAAGGCTCATGTTGATGACCTTGGCACCGCTGGTGACGGCCCAGTTGATGCCGTTTGCTATGGCTGATGAAGAGCCGGATCCGCTGTCGTTCAGCACCTTGGCATCCAGGATGCTGCAGCTCGGGCACACACCGGCCACACCGATCGTGTTGTTGGCGGTGGCGGCAACGATACCGGCGACGTGTGTGCCATGACCGTAGTTATCTTCACCCGTTGCGGTACCACTGAAGTTGGCGCGTGCAACAACCTTTGGCGCGATGTCGGGATTGTCGCTTGCCACACCTGAATCAATGATGGCGACTTTGATGCCGCTGCCGGTCGTGACGTTCCATGCCTCGACGGCGTCGACATCAGCGTCCTGCTTGCCCGTGGCCACAGTCTGCGTGCCGTCGGTGTTGGTGAATGATTGGCCGTTGTTTTGCAGTGCATATTGGCGGGGGAAGTACTCGTCGGCTGTGGCAGCAGTAGCCAGCTCGTCCGGCTCGGCATACTCGACGACCGGGTTTCGGCTTAGGGCTTCGATGAGCTGAAGCTCTTTGCCGGCCGGCACTTTGACAAGTTGGGCCCCGGTGCTGCCGATACCGGGACCCTCCTTGAGGCCGTGCTGGCGCAGTACGCCGGCCGCCGAGGCTTTCTCACGGAACTTGACCATGATTTGCCCGGAGATGTGCGACGACGGGGTCGCCGCGTTGCTCATGGTCACCGCGTTGCCTGGAGCTGCAAACGTGATTGCGCCACTGCCTATGATTACCGCCGCGAGGCTGGCCACAACGATTCTTTTCATGGGACGTATCTTGCTTCAATCAGCACCTGCTGGACAGCAAATGCCCGAAAATTACTCCCGCGGCCTGCCGCCACGTACTGCTAAAGGCACTTGGGTTGGTAGGCCGGATCCGCGGGGCCGGACGCCTGGCCCAGCGCGTGGGCCACGATCTGGTGCACTACGGGGTCGTTCGGCGTCTGGTCGTGTTCGAAGGCGTCGGCCGGGCACTTGTCCTGGATGGTGATGTTGGTGACGTGCCGCGCCGGGCCGCTGAGGAACTGGCTGTTGTAGGGAATGACCACTTCGTCGTGGACCGTGGAGATGACGGTGTAGGAGGGTCCCGCTACAGTGTCGCCGATGGAGTTGAGCTTCTGCATGAAAGCCGACCCTGCCTGCTGGTCGGCGCAGGCGGCACAGCCCAGGCCGGTGTAGTTGGGATCGGGGACAACGCCCGGCGACGGGACGATCACACCTTCGGTGCCGTGGTTGGAGGGTGCGATCCCGATGAGCTGGTGGACATACTTGGCGCCGCCCAGGAAACCCATGTAGTAGCGGGGCATCATGCCGCCCTGGCTGTGGCCCACGAGGTCCACCTTCTTCGCGCCGGTGGCGGCACGCACTGAGTCCACGAACGGGGCGAGTTCCTGCGCCGATTTGGCCACCGGCGCGGTGGCGTACACGCCGTTTGTCTCGCCGTAATTGAGGGCGAAGACGCAGTACCCGGCGCTCTTGAGGTACGGCGAGAGGGTGGACCAGTTCTTTTCCATGCTCTCGAAGGTTCCGGGCACCAGGACCACCGGATACGGATGTTCTGCGCTTGGTTTGCAGGACCAGTCGTTCGCTCCGGGCGGGGAAATCTGCACAGTTCCCGCATGGGCGGGAGCCGCGGCCAGGGAACCGGCAAGGACGGCAACGGCGGCGGCGGACAGGGCTTTGGTGAGCAGTGACATAGAAACCTCTTTGTTCGCGTGTCAGGGGGTGCGGGCCCGGCAGTAATCCGTGTTCGCGGGATCAGCCAGGGTTGTCCGGGTACCCAATGTAGGCAGCACGGAGCCCTGCACGGCCATGGTTTTGCACGGACGTGCGCGGAAATCCGCTGCCAGGGTGAACCCTGCCCACCCCGAGGTAACGCCCCGCTTTGACCCAAAGTTACTGGTCAGTACATTTTTTCCCATCGCGAGGCCTGCGAAAACCACCGAACGCCCCTGCACAAACGTTCATTGGCTGGGCAGTACAACCAGGTCCGCTCGGCGCGCCCGAGTTTTTGCCCAGGTGTCGCGGCCTGACTCGTGCCAAGCCTGGATTATCTGTACAAAAACTCGGGCAGCCCAACGTCTAGGCGACCGCAGGCACCTGGCCGCCCATCGCCGTCGAACTTTCCGGAGAGAAGGAAAGCAGCGTCTCCACCAAATGCGGCGCGAAGTCGTCCTCCAGCGACAGCACCACCCGGCAGCGGGCGCCGGGCTGCTCCGGGTAGTCCATGTACATTCCGCGGAGCTCGCAGATGGTCTGGCCGCGGCCGGGACCGTCGGTGGTGTCGACGGCGACCGTCACCAACGGGGCCACCGCCGCGCTGACGCCGCCCACCGCGAGGGCCGCGGCGAGGGGGTCGTGCATGGCGGAGCAGGCCCGCCCGAAGATGCCCTCGTAAAAGCGGAAGTAGTAGCCCAGCATGTCGCCGAGGGCCTGCGGGACCGGGTGGTCCGCCGCGAGCAGTTCCTGCCGGTGGCTCTCCTCGAGGACGTTGGACATGGTGACGTCCAGCGGCACCAGGGTCACGTCCCAGTCGGCGGCGAGCACGTCCGCGGCGGCTTCGGGGTCGTTGGCGATGTTGGCCTCGGCCACGCGGGTGATGTTTCCGGGCGCGAAGGCGGCGCCGCCCATGATGGTGATGTTCTGCACCAGCCGGGGCAGCTCGGGCTCCAGGCGCAGTGCTTCGGCGATGTTGGTGAGCGGCCCAACGGCCAGGATCCGCAGCTGGCCGGGGTGTTCGTGGGCGAGCCGGACCAGCATCTCGGCGGCGGTTCCGGGCACCAGCTCGGTGTCGGCGGCCTCCAGCGAGACTTCGCCGATTCCGTTGGCGCCGTGGACGTGCGGGGCGCCGCCGTGGAAGGTGCCGGCCTGCGGGTCGTGGGCTCCGAGTGCCACGGGGATGTGGGCGTGCCCGGCGAGCTGGAGCAGGTCCAGGGTGTTCCGGGCGCCGACGGCGGCACTGACGTTGCCGCTGACCGTGCCGATCCCCCGCACGTCCGCCAGCGGCGCGGCGAGCAGGTAGGCCAGGGCGAGGGCATCGTCGATCCCGGTGTCGCAGTCGAGGTAGAACGGGTGGCTGGTGGGCGTGGTCATGCTGGGTTTCTCGTTTCGTTGGTGCTGGACGTGCTGGTGGAAGTACGGGGTTAGAGCTTTTCGCCCTTGGGTGCCGCGACGAAGAGGCTGACGATGAAGGCCGCCATCGTAATCGCAACGGAAATCCAGAGCGCGGTGGTGTAGCCGGCGGAGGTGGCCTGGGCGGCGAACGGTGCCACGAGCACGACGCCGAGGCTCGCGCCGATGCCGAAGGAGGCGCCGTTGATGCCGGGCAGCGCCGCGGGTGCTTCCTTGGGTGAGAGCAGGACGGAGAGTCCGTTGATGGCGGTGAGGAAGAGGCCGTTGTAGAAGATGCCGAGGGCGGCGACGGCGATCAGGACAGCCACCTGGTTGTCGGAGAAGGTGGCGGCGGCGATGGCGCAGGCCAGGCTGAGCCCAGTTCCGGCCCGGAGGGTTTTTATCCAGCCGCGGCGGTCGGCAAGCCAGCCGGCGAGGGGCGCGGCGAAGACGCCGATCAGCGCGGCGGGGGTCAGGAACAGCAGGGCGGACAGGGAGGCGCTGAGCCCGAAGCCCTCGTGGATGTCCTGGCTGAGCAGCACCACGGTGAAGTTGATGATGGCGAAGATGCCGGCGAGGGTCAGGACGGTGGTGGCGATGACGGGCCAGACCTGGCGGGAGCGCAGGTGGTGGACGGCGATGAGCGGGTTGGTGCGCTTCTTCTCGATCATCCAGAAGGCGGCGAAGGACGCGACGGTGCCGGCGAGCAGGGCCAGCGTGCTGGGGGCGGTCCAGCCGGCGGCCGAGCCGCCGGAGACGAAGTAGGTGATGAAGACCAGGAACACGGACAGGGAGCCCGCGCCCCACCAGTCCATGGCGCCGCGCACTCCCTGCGGCCGCCCATTCGGGACGGTCTTGAGGATGCAGCCAGCGGCGATGGCCGTCAGGACCAGGACGACGACGAAGATGGACCGGAAGCCGAGGGTTTCGGCCATGAGGCCGCCGACGTAGCCGTCCACGCCGCCCACTCCCCCGTTGATGGCGGCGATGATGCCCACGGACGTGCCGAAGACGCGGGTCTGCAGGTTTTCGCTGAGCACGATGTAGGCGAGGGCGAAGACCGCGCTGGAGACGCCTTGGAGGAACCGGCCGGCGATGAGGATCGGCAGCGTGGGGGCGGCGATGCAGAGGATGGTGCCTGCGCCCATGATCCCGAGGACCAGGAGCAGGGCGGTGCGGCGGCCGATGAAGTCGCTCCAGCGTCCGATGACGGGCCCGGCGATGGCGCCGGCCAGGAAGAACATGGACTGGACGGGGGCTGCACTGTCAGCGCCCAGGCCGAAGGACGCCGCGATCTGCGGCAGCGCCGGGGTGACCATGCTGGCGTTGAGCTGGAAGGACAGCACGCCGAGCAGCAGCGTGGAGATCAGCAGGGCGGCGCGGCGGCCGCCGAGCTTTGTGTCATCGGCGACGGCGGCCGGCGGCGACGCGGCGACTGAGGTTGGGGTGTTCACATCAAACTCCTTTGTTCTGCAGGGCGGTTCCTGCCCTTGGGATGTGAGTTGTTATACAACCATGTATGACGCACAAGTTCAACAGTGCCGTACACTATTTCCTAATCCAGCCGCCTTGGCTTCACCCGATAGGACTTTTTCATGAGCACTCAGCTTCCTGCCGTCACCGTCGTCGGCAGCATCAACCTCGACATCATCGCCACCGCGGACCGGCTCCCCACCGCCGGGGAGACTCTCGGCAACGGCGTCCTCCAGCAGCAGCCGGGCGGCAAGGGAGCCAACCAGGCGGTGGCCGCCGCGCGCCTAGGCGCCAGCGTCCGGATGATCGGGGCGGTGGGCGACGACGGCTCCGGCCGCCTGATGCTGGAGTCACTGTCCCGAGCCGGCGTGGACACGTCGGATGTGGCAGTGCTCGACGGCGGCGCGACGGGTACCGCACTGATCGTGGTGGACCGCGACGGCGAGAACCAGATTGTGGTCTGCCCGGGGGCGAATTCTCGGTTCTCCCTGGAGGGCGTGGAGTTCGGGCCGGACGAGACGGTGCTGTGCCAGCTCGAGGTCGGCCTGCCGGTGGTGCTGGACGCTGCCCGGAGTTCCGCCGGGTTCTTCGTCCTGAACGCGGCCCCGGCGATGGACCTGCCGGCAGAGCTGCTGGAGCGCTGCGACCTGGTGATCGTGAATGAGACCGAGTACGAGCTGATTCCCGCCTTGGCCGACGCCAAGCTGGTGGCAGTGACGTACGGGAAGGACGGGTCGGCGATGTTCAAACACGGGCAGCGCGTGGCCGAGGCTCCGGCGTCGGCCGTGACGGTGGCGAACACCATCGGCGCCGGCGACGCGTTCTGCTCTGCCCTAGTGCTGGGGCTCGGGGCTGGGCTTGACTACTCAGCGGCGCTTGCCGTGGCCAACGCTGTCGGGGCGGATGCTGTGGGTGATCCGTCATCCCAGCCGGCGCTGGCTCGCTTGGAGGAGTACGTTGCCCGCGTAGCCGGTGCGGGAGTTGCTGCACGGTGAATTTGGTCTTTAGGCCGGCCACGCCGGCGGACTATTCAGAGGTCCGGAGAATCACGCGGGACGCGTACCTCCACGCCGGACATTTCACCGTCGACCATCCCTACATGAGTGTGCTGGACAACGTGGAACACCGGGCGGAGCATGCCGAGGTGTGGGTGGCCGAAGTCTCCGGCGTGGTGGTCGCGGCCGTGACGCTAACCTTCGCTGGCCAGCCGTACAGCGAGATCGCGGTGGAAAATGAGCTCGAATTCCGGATGCTCGCGGTTGATCCTGGTGTTCAGGGTGGCGGGATTGGGCGCTACGTAGTCCGCCGGGTCATCGAACACGCCCGCACGTTGCCCGGCATCCGCGCGATCGGCATTACAAGTGCGACGCTTATGGAACGGGCCCATCGTCTCTACGAATCCCTGGGCTTCCAGCGGGTTCCGGCCCGTGACTGGTACGTGCCCGACGAGGATGTGCTTCTTTGGGTGTTCCGGCGGGGGTGGAGCGGGCCCGGCGCGGGGCCTGGGCGGTCTCCTCAGCGAAGGTGCGCCGCGGACACAAGTACTCATCGCAGAAGAACCGCCGCTTCCACCAGCGCACCTCGACCGGCCCCGCGACGGGAATGTCACGGATCCACTGGGACCGGCGGGAATGCACCCGACCATAGACCACCCCGCACGCAGGGCAGCCGGCCTCGGCAGTTGACGCGGATCCGGCGCTGCCCGAAGGTGAGGAGTTCGGTCTCGGTGACACGGTAGTCGGGGAGATTGAAGACGACGGTGGCAGCGTCCGGGCGCTCGGCAGTAGGCGCAATCAAGGCTCGTAGCTCCTGACTTTGATGAATGCGTAGAGAACATCCATGACAGCAGGGCTACGAGCCCTTCAGCTTTCAAGCCACGGAACCCGATTCACCACCAACCGCGAAGAGCCCCCAACCCTGCCTTCGCTCGTAATGACCCCGGAATGGTCACGGGGTCTGCCTGTCGGCAGGGCTATGCCACTTCCACTCCCTCATGTCCTCAGCCTCGTAGCTGCCGCGGCCCTCCTAGGCGCTCGTCGCCGCCAAGATTGTCACCGCGCCGATTGTTCAGGGGCGAGACACCCGACGGCGGACGCCACACGCCGTTTGCACCCTGCAGAGATCCTCAAGACCGGCTCTGTTCGTCCCCAGTCACTCAAGAGGCTTGTGCCTCGCGACCGAGAAACGCCGCTGATTCTCGAAGCACTGAAAATCCACTCCAATCCTCAAAGCGGCGCATTCTATCGACGGTGGGCCAGCCTGCCGACGATCCGCCTGCGACGGTGGCCCGTAGCAAGCTCTCAAATTCCTGAAAATTGGGGTTGTCGTGCTGCTCCGGTTGGTGGTGGCGGAGCGCCAGCACGCGTGCTCCCAGGTCAACCAGCTCGTGTCCGTTGGCAAACCGTCGCCCCTTGCAGTAAGTGCAATCGGCCAAGTCATGCCGCCGACAACTCTTTGAGGCGTTATTTTTTGAATCTCGTCGAATCCAAGTAGTTTGCTCTTCGGACCAGCCCATCAACATCTGGAACTCGACAAGAACGACGTCGAAAGATGCAGCTTCCAGCGTTCGACAATAGCTATTCAGATTCTTCAAATCGCGAACACCAAACTTGCGACGCTTTCCATTCTGCTCATCGCGAATTCGCGTGGGAAGTGTGCGTCGGTTTGCGAGATCACGGATCATTCCAACGATGGTGGCTAATTCAAGGACGAACGCATGACAGTTTCGTGCCGATGCCCGGAATGATGACAACGAACCGTCCTGCTCCGCGAGTTTTCTAACAAGCAGCTCCTCGAAGCCGCGAAGACGTAGAAACAGGTCCGACTCCAGATCGCGGTGCTCACTCACTATGAGCCCCTTGTCCCCTAGGAGGTGGCTGTTATCTTCGCCATCGCAGTCAACCAGAAAAAGCGCGCGGCGCTTCTCATCTTCTGTCAAATAGTTCCAGGCACCAACGCAATTCGCTTTTCCCATCCCTTTTTGGAGGTGGACAGCATCAGCAAGAATCCCAGATAGCGCACTGGTGTCGGCATGACTCTCAGCAACAATGACGGCGTGATCTGGCGGGAGCGTCTGAAGAACCATCCGAATTTTCTGCCCCAATTGACTACCGTTGAACTGTAGGTTCGTCACACTGCATCATCCATCGGGAACTCGCATTCGGGCATCTGAGCAATCAAAGAGGGAGCATGCGATGCCATCAGAAATTTGAGTCGTCTACCCTTGCCCAAACTTATGAAGTCCGACAACAAATGATCCTGCCACGCTACATGCAGGGATATTTCTGGCTCGTCAATGATGACCAAAGAGTTCCTACGACGCCCAAAAATTAGGTCAAACGCAAGGATAACTAAATGCTGCTCACCAGAACTCAACTGGTCTGGCCGAATTTGGTATCCGTAGGCCGTCTCAAACATCACACCCCGGCGCCCACCGAGGTGAACACTTTTGTCGCTCAATCTGCGATCAAGAAACGCCTTGAAGGCGCTGAGTTGCGCCTCGGTTTCACTCAATTGGTCGAGACGCTCCAGCGTCGATCGCAGTATAGCTGCCACTACCTGTCGAACAGCCGATGGGTCACTGTCATCCGTAAGGAAGAGGTCATCTTCTTGTTCCTGAGTCTCCAATAGGCCGACAGTTCTCAAGCCTCGGCTTCTTTCTCTCACTTCACTCGCGAGATCGAGCACCTCATTTTGGGTCGGGCCATGTCCCGATCTCATGGCGTCAACAACCCTTCGCGATAACCGTAGGTCGAGCCGCTCAGTTCCTCGCCCATACCTTGCTTGGGCTTGCGAAAGAATGACCCCTATGTGGTGAGCCGCGGCCATGATCGCACGTTCGTCCAAGGCGCCGCGCGTCCCCATAACACCACTATCAGGCAGGTCCAAAGCCTCCTGGAGGCGTCGATCACTAATGAACTCAACGGGGAAAAACTTGGAGAATTCGTTCAACCAGATCGGCAGCTCTGGCTTGACCGTGTTGGAGTCCAGGTCTGCTAGGGCGGTTTTGGCTAACCGATAATCAGCAAACGATCGCGCACTTCTCGGTCCCCGCTCCGTTAGGCGCATAAGGGCACGCTCTGGATCGTAATCGCTATCTGCTAGAACCTCCCTAATGCTAATGGGTAAGTTTTGTAGGCTCTCACTTAGTCGGAGGTTGTGTGAACGTCCCCGCCAAGTGATTACCGCCTGATTCTTCCGGTCATTTTTTTCAACGACAAACTCATCTCCTGAATCAAAGACGAGCTGTAGCCGCAGAAACCGATACGAAAGTAGTTGAAATGTGTCGAGTTTACCGGCAGCATGAATGAGGCGCAGTACGGTTGACTTGCCACTACCGTTCGGGCCCGTGAGCACCGTGGGATGGTGGGCGCCTAGCACAATCCGCAGATCACGCTGACCAAACAATCCCGTAACCCTGACTTCGCGCAGCTGGCCTGTAGCTTGCATATAAATCGTTTTCCATCGTTAGCAGGTCGACGCTTCGACGTCATTGACTCCAATGCTGGCCCTTTCTGAGCCATTGGATGGGGCCGAAGGCACCCAACCAACCCTAGTGTCCGTTATTGCTTTTCGAACGGCTGGCACGCGCTAGCTTATGCGAAGCGTCGCTCACTGATGGCCGTTACCGCCTTGCAGGCGGGACTGCGGTCGGTGACCGCCGCTGCGGACACGTCACCTTCATCTGGACTACATCGGCAAACTTCGAGATTCGCCCATACAATGCATAGCAAGTACGTGCGTGATCGATGAATGCTGCACGGCAATGGGGACGCCGCCAGCGGAACGTCAAGAGGAAGCCAGCGCGCCCCACTGCCCGCAGCAAAGAAAGTGGGAGCCGTGGCCGGCAACAACAACGCCAACCTGGTGTGGAGCATCGCGAACATTCTGCGGGGCACCTACAAACCGGCGCAGTACGGCTCGGTGATCCTCCCGTTCACCATCCTCCGCCGCCTCGACTGCGTCCTGGAAAAAACCAAGGATGACGTCCTCGCAGAACAGAAGGCGAAGAATGACCTGAACATCCCGCTGGACACCTTCTTACAGAAGGCCTCGGGCCACAGCTTTTTTAACACCTCCCAGTTCAATTTTGCGAAGCTCCTCGATGACCCAACCAACATCAAGGCCAACATCCTCAACTACGTCCAGGGCTTCTCCGAGAACACCCGGGACATCTTCGAGCGCTTCGAGTTCTACAAGACGCTCGAGAAGCTGGACAGCGCAGACCTGCTATACCACGTCACCAAAGACTTCGCCACGATCGATCTCCACCCGGAGACCATCAGCAACATCGAGATGGGCCTCATGTTCGAGGAACTCATCCGCCGCTTCGCCGAAGCCTCCAACGAAACCGCCGGCGAGCACTTCACCCCGCGCGAAGTCATCCAGCTCATGGTCCAGCTCCTACTGAACTACGACGACGACGTCCTCACCAAAGAGGGCATCGTCCGCTCCATCTACGACCCCACCGCCGGAACCGGCGGCATGCTCACCGTCGCCCAGGAACACCTCCACGCCCTCAACCCCAGCGCCTCCCTCGTCGCGTACGGCCAAGAAATCAACGACGAGTCCTACGCCATCTGCAAATCCGACTTGCTGATCAAGGGGCAGGACATCTCCAAGATCTCCGTTGGCGACACTCTCGCCAACGACCAGAACATCGGCCAACAGTTCGACTTCATGCTCTCCAACCCGCCCTTCGGCGTCGAATGGAAGAAGATCCAGCCCCAGATCCAAAAAGAGCACGAGCTCCACGGCTTCGACGGCCGCTTCGGCCCCGGCCTCCCCCGCGTCAGCGACGGCTCCCTGCTGTTCCTGCTCCACCTGGTCCGCAAAATGCGCCCGGCGCACGACGGCGGCTCCCGCATCGGCATCGTCCTGAACGGCTCCCCGCTATTCACAGGCGGAGCCGGCTCCGGCGAGTCCGAGATCCGCAAATACCTGATCGAGAATGACTTCGTGGAGGCCATCATCGCGCTGCCCACGGACATGTTCTACAACACCGGCATCGCCACCTACATCTGGATCCTCTCCAACAGCAAGAAACAGAAACACCCGGAACGCGCCGGCAAGATCCAACTCATCAACGGCGTGGACTTCTTCCAGAAGATGCGCAAAAGCCTTGGTTCGAAGCGCAAGGAGCTCGGCCCGAAGGACATCTCGAGCATCGTCCGGCTGTACGGTGCTTTCGAGGACAACGGCGAGACCTCCAAGATCTTCAACAACCGCGACTTCGGATACTCCTCGATCACTGTCGAGCGTCCACTGAAACTCAACTTTGCCGTCACTCCGGAACGCATCGACGCCGTGCTGTCGCAGAAGCCGGTGGAGAGGCTGTCCGGCGACGACCGGCAGCTTCTCGAGAAGACGCTCACCCGGCTCGGCGAGAGCGAAACGAAACTCTGGAAAAACCGTGAAACATTCCTCAAGGCCCTCAAGCCGGCTCTCGCCAGCGCCGGTTTGAAGCTCAGCGCACCGGTCCTGAAGTCCGTGCTGGCTGGGCTCTCCGAGCGGGACGAAACCTCCGACGTCTGCAAGGGCCTCAAGGGGACACCTGAAGCAGACACGGACCTCCGCGACTCTGAAAACGTCCCACTGGGCGAGGACGTCACGGCCTACTTCGAACGCGAAGTCGTCCCCCACGCCCCCGACGCCTGGATTGATGAGTCCAAGGCCAAGGTCGGATACGAAATCCCCTTCACCAGGCACTTCTACAAGTACGTCGCGCCCAGGTCATTGGAGGAAATCGACACGGACCTCAACAAGCTCATCTCCGAGATCACGGACCTCCTCGCGGAGGTTGAGAAGTGACGAAGGGCAGGGCCTATCCGGAGTACAAAGCGACTGGGTTGAAGTGGCTCGGAGAGGTTCCTGCTTCTTGGGGCGTTGTTCCACTCTGGACCTTGTACTCTCGCGGGAAGTCCACGAACTTCCCTGACGAAGAACTCCTCTCGGTTTATCGCGATCATGGTGTCGTGCCGAAAAGCAGCAGGGGGGACAACTTCAACAAGCCGTCCGAAGATCTCAGTTCGTATCAGCTGGTCAAGCCGGGCGACATGGTCATCAACAAAATGAAGGCGTGGCAGGGTTCGGTGGCCATCTCTCGCCACCGGGGCATTGTCAGCCCCGCGTATTTTGTCTACGCGGGCCATCATGGAATGGATGACAGGTACTTGCATTACCTGTTGCGCTCCGAACGCTACATCACCGGTTATCTGAGCCTCTCCAAGGGCATTCGGATCAACCAGTGGGATTTGGACCCGACCTACCACTCACGCATGCCGGTATTGGTTCCGTCGCTGCAGGAACAGCGAGCAATTGTTAATCTTCTCGACCGTGAAACCGCACAGATCGACGAGCTGATCGGTAAACAGGAGCGGCTCATCGAGATGCTCGCCGAGAAGCGCCAAGCCGTAATCACCCAAGCCGTCACCAGGGGCCTGGACCCCATCGCCCCCACCAAACCCGCCGGCATCCCTTGGCTCGGCCAGATCCCAGCCCATTGGCAGGTATCCCCGGTGGGGTCGTGTGCCGTCCTGATCCAGACCGGTCCCTTCGGGAGCCAAATACACGCCGAGGACTACGTAGCTGGCGGAACGCCCCTCATCAACCCCTCGCACCTTGTTGAGGGTCGTATTGCGCCCAACCTTGAAGTGGCAGTTTCCGATGACAAAGCACAGGAACTTCGACGCCACGCCCTCCGGACAGGGGACGTGGTGGTTGCCCGCAGGGGCGAGCTCGGCCGAAATGCAGTATCAACAGAACAAGACGAAGGGTTCCTCTGCGGGACAGGGTCGTTGCTCGTACGTCTGCAGACAAATGCATACCTGCCCGAATACTTTTCCCTGGTATTCGGCGGGCAGCACACGCGCGACCGTCTTTCCCTGCAGTCAATCGGGGCAACTATGGACAACCTGAACGCTGGTCTCATCGCTCGGCTGCGACTCGTTCGTCCTCCGATAACTGAACAGGAATCAATACTGCAGTGGCTTAGCGAAACGACCGACGTGCTCGACAAAACCACCCGCAAGGCTGTCCGGTCTATCGACTTGCTGCGCGAACGGCGGTCTGCCCTCATCTCTGCTGCGGTGACCGGCAAAATTGATGTTAGAGAAGGAGCAGCATAGCCATGACTCTGCCTCAGTGGCATGGATTCATTGACCCTGTCCTGCGGATCATGTCGGATGGCCAAGTCCGTCGGAACGCTGAAATCAGGACCGCTGTGGCTGAGCGCACCCGCCTGAGCGAAGAGGACATGGCAGAGGTCATGTCTTCCGGTGAGGCACGCTGGTCCAACCGGATCAATTGGGCGGTTTTCGATTCCATGAAGGCCGGCTTGCTGGTGCGCGAGGCACGCGGGCAGTACAAGATTAGTGACGAGGGCCTCCGCCGGGTGTCCTCGACTGCGGAAATCACTTACCAGACGCTGCTGGAATACGAGTCCTACCGCGCGTACCAGAACACGTCGAAGACTCCCAAGAAGACGGCTTTGCCCGGCGAAGAACCGGTTACCGTGGTCTCCAAAGTAGCGGTCGACGCCGATCCTTCCGAGGCCCTCGAGCAGTCCGCGGACCAGCTCAACCGTGTGGTCATCGACGAGATTTACCGCAATCTCCTCGAGCTCTCCCCCGACGCCTTCGAACGCCTCATTCCGTTTGTCGTGAGGGCGCTTGGATACGGAACAGACCGTGAAGACAACCTCAAGCCCACGCAGCGATCAGGCGACAAGGGCATCGACGGAATTGTCTGGCAGGACGCGCTCGGTTTCGACAGGGTGTACCTGCAGGCCAAGCGCTATTCCGAGGGAAACAATGTCGGAGCACCCGAGGTTCAGGCCTTCAGCGGCGCCCTGGGTCAGTTCCGCGCGACCAAGGGCATCTTCATCACTACCTCGACGTTCACCACCGGGGCGCGTGCTGTCGCCACCGACACTGCGCACTACACGCTGATTCTCATCGACGGGCAGCGGTTGGCGTCGCTCATGTTCGAGTACGGCGTGGGCGTTCAGGTAGACCGGACCGTCGTCGTGAAGAAGCTGGATCAGGACTTTTTCGATAGTTTCTAAGGGGAACACAGTGGCGCAGCACAACGAAGTGACTTTCGAGGACGAGATCTGCCAGGCCCTTGCGGCCGAGGGCTGGATCTATGAACCTAACCGCAAAGCCGGCGAGCTCTACGACGCTACCCGCGCGCTTGTGCCGGAGGACGTCTTCGCGTGGCTGGCGGACACGCAGCCGCAAGAGCTGGCGAAGGTCCTGAAGCCGACGGACTCCCCCGCCGAGCGCGACATCGCAAAGCGGCTGCTGTTGGACCGGCTGTGCAAGGTCCTGGACAAGCCGGCCGCCAAGGAAGCCGGCATGCTCTCTGTGCTGCGCACGGGGTTCAAGGATGTCGCCGCGAAGTTCGACATGTGCCAGTTCAGGCCGGCCATGGGCCTGAACCCGGAGACGCTGGAGCGTTACGGCAAGGTCCGCCTGCGAGTGATCCGGCAGGTGCACTACTCCGCGGTGGACACTATGAAGAGCATCGACTTGGTGCTGTTCGTCAACGGTCTGCCGGTCGCGACCATTGAGCTCAAGACTGACTTCACGCAGAACATCAATGACGCCGTCGAGCAGTACCGCCAGGACCGGCTGCCCCGCAATGGCAAGAACAAGGATGAGCCGCTCCTGTCCTTCGGCCGCCGCGCCCTGGTGCACTTCGCCGTCAGCAACGACGAAATCCAGATGACCACCCAACTTAAGGGCAAGGACACCTACTTCCTGCCCTTCAACCTCGGGAATGACGGCCACGCCGGCAACCCGGTCAACCCCAAGGGATCTGCCACCAGCTACCTGTGGGAACAGGTTCTGCAGCGCGATTCCTGGCTGAACATCATCGGCAAGTTCCTGCACCTGCATATCAGCGACAAAACCGACCCCGTGACCGGCGAGCGGGAAGTCCGCAAGTCCCTGCTGTTCCCCCGCTACCACCAGTGGGACGTAGTCAACCAGCTCATCGAGACCGCCCGTGCCGAGGGTACGGGCCACCGCTACCTGGTCCAGCACTCCGCCGGCTCCGGCAAGACCAACTCGATCGCGTGGACCGCGCACCAGCTCAGCTCCCTGCACGGCCCAGACAACGAGAAGATCTTCGACTCAGTCATCGTCGTCACCGACCGGACCGTGTTGGATGCCCAACTGCAGGACGCGATCTACCAGATTGAGCACAAGTCCGGCGTCGTCGTTCCCATCCGCGGCAACGGCGGTTCCAAGTCCGCCGAACTCACCGCGGCGCTGGTGGCGCGGACGCCGATCGTCATTGTCACCATCCAGACCTTCCCGTTCGCGCTGAAGGCCATCGCTGATTCCCAGGCGCTGAAGGGCCGGAACTTCGCGATAATCGCGGACGAGGCGCACTCCTCTCAGACCGGGTCCACCGCGAACAAGCTGAAGAAGGTGCTGTCCGCGGAGGAACTGGCGGACGTCAACGATGGCGGCGAGTTCGACGTCGAAAGCTACCTGGCGGCTGAAATGGCCGAGCGTGCCGATGCCAAGAACATCAGCTACTTCGCCTTCACCGCCACGCCCAAGGCCAAGACGCTGGAGCTGTTCGGCCGGAAGGGCCCGGACGGGCTGCCGCAGCCGTTCCACCTGTACTCCATGCAGCAGGCCATCGAGGAGCGCTTCATCCTGGACGTGCTGCAGAACTACACTAGCTACAAGGTGGCGTACCGGCTCACCCACGAGGGCCGGGACTACGACTCGGACGACGCCCAAGTGGAAAAGTCCGAGGCGCTCAAGTCCCTAATGAACTGGGTGAAGCTGCACCCGTACAACATCAGCCAGAAGGTCCAGGTACTCGTGGAGCACTTCCGCGCCAACGTCGCCTGGCGCCTCGACGGCAAGGCCAAGGCCATGGTGGTCACCGGCTCCCGCAAGGAAGCCGTCCGGTACAAGCTCGCGATCGACAAGTACATCCACGACGCCGGCTATTCCGGGCTGGGCACCATGGTAGCCTTTTCCGGCGAAGTGAACGACGACGAATCCGGCCCCGAGGCGTTCACCGAGCTCAACATGAATCCCGGGCTCAAGGGCCGCACGCTGCCCGAAGCGTTCACGACCGACGAGTACAAGATCATGCTGGTGGCCAACAAGTTCCAGACCGGTTTCGACCAGCCGCTGCTCGTCGCGATGTACGTGGACAAAAAGCTCTCCGGAGTCTCGGCCGTGCAGACCCTGTCGCGGCTCAACCGCACTGCTGTGGGCAAGGACCAGACCTTTGTGCTGGACTTCGTCAACGATCCGGACGAGATCTTGGCGTCCTTCCAGCCGTACTTCCGCGAGGCCGCTCTGGAAGGCGTCTCCGATCCGAACGTGGTGCACGATCTCCAAGCCAAGCTCGACGCCGCACAGATCTACCTCGAGTCCGAGGTAGACGGGCTCGTCAAGTCCTACGTCCTGGAGGCAGGCAACAACGCGCTCTCCGGCTGGGTGACCCCGGCCAAGTCCCGCTTCAACACCCGGTACAACGCCGCCGTAGCCGAAGGCGACAAAGCCGCCCAGGACGAACTTGACCTGTTCCGGAAGGACCTCGGATCGTTTGTCCGCGCCTACGACTTCCTCTCGCAGATTGTGGACTTCGCGGACACGGATCTGGAGAAGCGGTCGATCTACTACAAGCACCTCCTGTCGGTTCTGCGTGTGAACGACGCCAGGGTGGCGCTGGACCTATCCGGCGTGGTGCTCGCGAAGTACGCGCTCAAGGACAAGGGACAGGCCCAGCTGCAGCTCTCGGGTGAGGACGCCCTGCTGAAGCCGCCGACCGAGGTAGGTACGGGGCAGGCCAAGGATCCTGTGCTGGCGACGTGGGAAGAGATCATCCAGCAAGCCAACCTGCCGTTCGAGGGGGAGGAGCTCGATGCCGTGGCGCACTTCGTCGAAGGTGTACGGCGAGAGCTGGTGAAGAACGAGACGCTGCAGAAGCAGGCGCAGAACAACTCTCGGAGCCACTTCGGCAGCAGCCCAGACTTGGAGTCCGCCGTAACGGATGCGGTATCCAACTCCATGGACAGCCATTACAACCTGAGCCTTCAGGCTCTCGGCGACAAGACGAAGATGAAGGCGCTGCTCAAGATGTTAAGCGAGCTAGTTTACGAGGAGATGCAGGCGTGAGCGTGAATGCGATTGTCGAGTGGTACCTCGACTGATGAAACAGACATACAATTTCTACCCTCCGGAATGCACTAATCCGACCACTTTCATCCTCGACTGGAACATCGCAACTAGGTTTGAGGGTCTACATAAGGGCCAACTATTCACTGGCTCACCGGAGATCCAGGCCAGACTCCTCGACTTGGCCGCTAGAATCCAGCCTGAAAGTGCTGTCCTCATCGGTTACGCAGCAAGCGAGCCGGAAGCCCGACCCACAGGTGATCCCAACGATTTGGACAGGCAAAACTACCGGATGGATGTCGCTCAGACTTTTATTCGCCTCGGAGCCTCCGGCCTTCAGCAGATTTTTGACGGATCCAAAGATCCCACGATGATTCAAATATCGCCTCACAACGAAGACCGGATCAACCCCAATCAGCACGCCGAGCAGTTCCTAACAGCGAGTTACTGCTTACTCCTGAAGGCCACAAGCTTGTGGCTAGAGGGACTTCGAGGTCTAGAGGGGTTTCGCGAATTGGCTTTCTTCCAAAAGCATGAACTGCGTTTTATGCCGAGCCGTGAGTTTCTTTTGGGGTGCGGAATTTTTGTTGGTACAGGTGCGCACCAGCAGAACTGCCTCACAGTTCTCAAATTGAACAAACTCCGTTCCGGTTCTGCAACTGTCTCAAATATCTGGGGAGCCGCATGGGATCTGCATTACTCCAGACTTATAGACTTTGGAAAGGGCAACAATCCGATTCTTCAGATTCGGCCGCCGGCAGTGTTCGTTACTGAGGACAACAGGCTTGCCGACGTCCTAGCTGCGACACGATCCATAGCAGTGGGAACCATGCCGGATGGCCAAGACATTGGTTACGACGGAATCCATGAAGAATTTTTCGAGCCCAACCAGTGGGTTGAAGTTAGTGCGCATCTGGCCATAGAAAACGATCGTATTAGTAGCGGCAAGGGAATTACAGTCAACGCGGCGGCGACCAAGAGTCGATACCATATTCGGCACCTGCAAAAGCGGATTACTGGCGTGGTAGACGAGAGAGTGTTGAAAAACATCGGACCCGAATGACATTTGCACTAAATCTGCTGAACTCTGTAATCATTACTGCGCCACCGCAGCAGCCGTTGCAAACACGTCCGCCGGCATGGGACGGTGCAGCTTCCAGGTGATCGCGATCGGCATCTCCCCCTCGTGCTGCACATAGTCCACCTGGCCAAGGCTCGTGTACGGAACAGTCAGGCCGGTCTCGTCCTCTGAAGTATTTCGGGTGAAGATCAGGATCTTCGAGCCGTACGAGGCCCGGTCCAGGTACCGTCGACCAGTTGGGCTTCCGGGTGACGTCGCGTTCTGCGATTCCCAATGGAACAGCCCCGGGCTGATGGCATAGTCCTTGTACATAGTCGTCACCGAGTGCTTCTTGTCATCCTTGTTGAGAGTGACAAAGAAGGCGTCGGTAGACGTAGCCGGACACCAAGCAACGCCCTCGCGGTGCTGCACGTTCTTACCCAGCTCCAGCGATCCATATTGCAGGGCCGCCAGGACCTCTTCACGGCGGTACGTCGCATGCGAAAGCAGCGGAACAAGTTGCAGACCGGCGCCGAGACCCTTGGCAGCATGCTTGGAGGCAGCAACTCCCAGCTTCACAATCTGGCGGATCTCGCTGCAGACAAACTGGTAGCCGCGCAGGTACTCCAGCCCGGCGTCGTACGTCTGAAAACCGCCGCCGTCGTCCCACAGTGTGTAGAACAGCATCCGGGCGAATGTTTGCTCACGCATTCCAAGCTCCGCGTAGCGGGGCGCCTCGGGGCTGACCAGCATCGAGTACGCCTCAGCGCGTTCCGGGTCGTCCACGTGGATAAGCGCAGCCATGCGGCTCAGGAGCTTCTTCTCATCAGTATCCGCGAGCTCCTGGATCCTCCCGCTGAGGACTCCCTCCAGCGGTGAGAACCCATTGATCAGCCCCGCTTGGCGGAGGTAGCCGGTCCAGGAATCCCTGGTCGAACGGTAGATCGACTTCACGTCGTTACCGGACTGCTCCAGATAGGCCTCCAGCTCGGTCTCCGCATACGAAGCGATGTCCCGGACCAGCTGTGCCCGGTTGAACCGCAGCTGTGCCTTGATGTTGTCCAGCACCACCTTCTGCGCCACGCGGTCCAGCACGATCTGCGAGCCCGAGGGCAGGTACGGGAACTCCTTCTCGACGGCCTTCTCCAGCTCCTTGCGCCCGTAGCCGGTCAGCGCCCGGTAGCGCAGATCGAAGCGGAACTCTCGGCGCTGCTGGCCGATGAAATCCATGATCGTCAGCACGGCCTTGCCCTGGGCACGGCGCAGCCCGCGTCCCAGCTGCTGGAGGAAGATCGTGGCGCTCTGCGTGGGCCGGAGCAGCAGGATGGTGTCCACCTGCGGCAGGTCCAGCCCTTCGTTGAAAAGGTCGACGGCGAAGATGCAGTTGATCTCCCGCTGGCGGAGGCGCTCAAGCGCCGCTGCGCGGTCGGCGTCGTCTGTGCTGCCGTCGACGGCAACGGAGGCGATACCGGCGCGGTTGAACACTTCGGCCATGTAGTGGGCGTGCTGGACCGAGACGCAGAAGCCGATGGCGCGCATCTGGTCGGTGCTGGTGACTTTGTCGCGGAGTTCGCGGATCACCTTGGCGGCGCGGGCGTCGTTGCCGGTGTAGAGGTTGTTCAGCTGCGTGGTGTCGTAGTTGCCGCGCTTCCATTCCAGCTGGCTCAGATCGACGTCGTCCGAAACGCCGAAGTAGTGGAACGGCACCAGCAGGTCTGCGTCCAAGGCGTCCCACAGCCTCAGCTCGCTGGCAGTGCGGCCGTCGAAGAACTGCTTGGCGACGTCGACTCCATCGCCCCGTTCCGGAGTCGCAGTCAGGCCGAGAAGCTGCTGCGGCTGCAGGTGGTCCAGCAGACGACGGTAGGTGGGTGCCATGGCGTGGTGGAACTCATCAATAACCACGACGTCGAAGAAGTCGGGCTCCAGCTGTTCGATGCCGAGCGAGGACAGCGACTGGACGGAGGCGAAGATGTGCTTCCACTGCCTGGGTTTATGCTCCCCAACGTAAAGTTCGCCGAAGGCACCGTCCTGCATGACGTCGCGGTACGTGCGCATAGCATGGTTGAGGATTTCCTGGCGGTGAGCGACGAAGAGCATCTTCAGATCACGGCCCGCCGCCTCGCACAGGCGCTTGTAGTCTAGGGCCGCGATCACAGTCTTGCCGGTGCCGGTGGCAGCTACCAGTAGGTTGTGGTTGAAGCCTTTGAGACGCTCGGCCTCCAGCTCCTCGAGCATCTCTTCCTGGTGGATAAACGGCTGAACTTCGAGACCAGTGGCCGTGCCCGGGACTGCCGTGCGCCGTCCGCCGTTGCGTTCCAGTGCGGCGTCCAGCTTTTCGCCGTCGCGTTCCGGATCGTAGCTTTGAAAGGCGCGCTGCTCCCAATAGCTGTCGAAGGTGACCTCGAACTTCTGCAGCAGCGTGGGTGTGCCGACTGAGCTGAGCCGGACGTTCCATTCGAGGCCGTCAAGAAGCGCAGCCTGGCTCAGGTTGGAACTGCCGACGTAAGCGGTGTCGAAGCCGGAGTTCCGGCGAAATAGCCAGGCCTTGGCGTGCAAGCGGGTGGCCTGGGTTTCGTAATTGATCTTCACTTCGGCGCCGTATCTGTTGACGAGCTCGTCGATGGCCCGGCGTTCGGTGGCGCCCATGTACGTGGTAGTAAGGACTCTCAGCCGGGCTCCCCGCTCCTTGAGTTCTTCAAGCGCCGGCTGGAGAAGGCGGAGTCCGGTCCAGCGGACGAAAGCACAGAGCAAGTCGACGGTGTTGGCAGATTCAATCTCGGCCCGAAGCTCGGCTGCGAGGTTTGGATCGTCCTTGCTGTTGGTGAGCAGGGCCGAATCACTCAGCTTTGTGGTGGGGCGGCGGAGATTGCGGCGCTTGAGCTTGTCCGAGCGGTGGAGCGACTGGAGCTGGGTGGGACCGGGGGCGATGCGGTCTGCGGTGTTCAGTTCCTGGAGGAGCTTGTTCGCGAGGGCGACACGTTCGGCGGGTTTGGCTGCGGCGAGAGCTCGCCGAACGGCGTTTGCGACGTGGCGGGAGAGGATGTCCGGGGAGTCTTCGTCGTTTACGTCTGCGAAGACTGGCTGGAGTCCTTGCCCTTGCCTCAGGTGATCACCGAGGACATCCGTGCTAAGCAGTTCGTACAAGCCCTCGGGCAGCTGCTCCGCTGCCAATCCCCCATTAGATGTAGTCACTGCGCCAGGGTATTTCCTGCGGGCGGTAATGACCAATGACAGAGAACGGGCGTGGCCCACGGCGTAATTGGTCAGTCGTCGCCTCAGGTACCATCGGGGCTAGACAATGCTTACGCCTCCCTCCGGACCAAAACCAAATGCGAGAACTCTCGGCCCTACTTTCCCCTTCAACCGTCCGCTCGGTTGCCGTCGGCGCACCCAACGACGTTGCCTCGAGGGGGGCCGAACTGCTCATCTCGAACAGTCTGATGCTGCCGGGAGAAGGACTGTCGGTCGGGCTACGCAGACTCGCCCAGCGTCTAGAGAGCACGTATCGCACGGAACAGGTTTACAAAAACCGCCTGGTCTCAAAGCTTCTATTTGGTGTCCATAAAATCTCAACCGCAACAATTCTGCAAGAATTTCGCGTCGAATCTTCCGTTGCTGACGTCGTTCTTATCAACGGATCCGGTCATGTATTTGAGATCAAAACGGAACTCGACAACTCCATCAAACTTGCGAAGCAGCTGGCGGACTACCGGCGAGCATTCCGCCTGATAAGCATCGTCACCCATCACTCCTTGGCTGATAAGTACGCCGATCTCATCGAGGGGACAAACGTGGGATTAGTCGTCTGGACCCCGCGGAAAACTCTGTCAACCAGAGTTGCGGCGGTGGAAAGCTCCTCACATTTGGACGTAATGACAATGATGCAATGCTTGAGGAAGGATGAATACACCGACATAGTCCATCGGGTGACTGGGCGTCCAATCGATGTACCAAATACACAACGATTTCGCACCTATGCCGAGGCGACCAGAGAAATCCCGGCAAAAGTGTACTCTGTCCTCATGGAGGGGCAGCTCCGCAAACGAGGTGTTGCCGCAGCTGATCTTATAGGGGACCAGCGTCTGATACCCATAAGGGCGGCCGTGTTGAAGGTTAATCCGAGCGCCGCCCAGATGGAACGGATACTGAAATGGCTAGATGGGGGACAGTAAGTATGTATTTTCCTTTTCTTCGCGGGAAGCAGTTCGAGCTCTTGGCGATCAAGGAAATGGCGCACGAGCTTGGCCGGCTTGGAAACTTCCATCCCGTCATCGAACCGGTGAAGGACATCAGAGGAAATGGGGGGTTTGCCCGAGGACTGCAAGCGCTCGCATCGGCAGCCGTTCCATCGACTGTCATCGTTAATCCGCAGGTCGGTGAACTCGCAAAACTAGATTCCAATCCCGACGCCGTTATCAGAGACTTACGGCCCCTTTTAGATGCGGACCGGTCCCTTCGTCTGGGACTCGTGCTTAGCTCCGAACGGCAAGTCTCAGAGGCGGTCTTGGCACTCCGACGGTGGAACATTCATAGACCCGTAGACCTCATCTACACCGATGCCGTCCTACCGCTTGAGTCCATGATGGAAATCCAATCCAACTTGGACATAGGGCTTCATTTCTTAGATGGTAAGGAGTCTGTGCGTCGATATCGTAAAGTTTTCCCGAATCCACAGTCTGTTCTGCTGAGGGACAGATTTCCCAGAAAGCCCCGTAATCAAGACTACGTCGATGTACGTGAGTCCGTCTTCTCGGAAGATCATCTCTTTTTTAAAGACGACGGGTATGTCGGTTTCGGTGACTATCAAACGGTTGGCACCTATTATGCGGAGGGAGGATCACTTCCCAGGACGGTCGCGATTCACCTGACTTATCTTGACGGAAGCGACAATGCCGTTTATATCAGACATTTCTGTTCAGATTCTAATAACGGCACTTCTGACACGGCCGGTAAATTCAGCGAGGCCGTAAGGAAGCTTCTTGAATTCACCGATGTTCGAAGAATCCAGAATCCTTCGATTGATGCTTTCCGCAAATATCACTTCAGCGGAAACTTCCCTGGGCTCGGCATGCTAAAAAAACTGTCGATACAGAACCACCTCTACGTCATGGCTAGTGCTCTCGAGGTTCGATGAACGGGTGCAAGCATTGTTTCTCTGAAGCCAGTCCGGTCGAGCTTGTGACGATAGACCCAAAGATTGGAACTTGCGATTTTTGTGATCTGCACGGCCAAGAGGTTTGGACTACGACGGAGTGGACAGAACATTTTCTCAGGGTGATGGATCTCTACGAGACTGACAGCACCACGGGCGCCGGGCTTCCGCTTCATCTCAGACTCCAGGATGATTGGCAAATATTCCCTCCCCACCGCGACCCCGAAATCAACAAGCGATTCATGATGTCAATGTTTCCGGGTGGACACGAGTTGCTGAGCGCTGCCAAGGTTACAGCTATACAGAGCGAAAATGCGGAGGATCACATACACGATTGGGACCTTTTTGCGCGCCAGCTGGTAGATGACAACAGATTCTTCCCGGCCCTACAAATAAAAAAGGACTATTTGGAGCAGGTAGTCCGCGACAATGTTCGCACTATCGCAGCAGGCGCCAGCCTCTTCCGGGCTCGAGTTGGCCCGTCATCTAGTCCACTGTCACCCGAAGTTATGGGAAAACCGCCTGCGCACCTTGCTACTCCAGGTCGCGCTAATTCCCTAGGTATCCCCCACTTTTATGCTGCTTTTGACCGCGATACAAGCATTATTGAATCGCGGGCTCTCCAACATAACTATGTTTCAGTGGCGATCTTCAAGACAACAAAAGATATAGACTGTTTAAACTTGGCATCTCTCAAGTCGGAGAATCCGTTCAAGATTGAGCAGGGTGGAATCGATCGCTTAGCTTCCTGGAAGTATCTGCGAAGACTTGGCACAGAGCTCTCAAAACCAATTCGGGGCACTGATAACAAGATTGACTATGTGCCCACGCAGTACCTCTGCGATTTTGTAAAGTCGCTCGGTATTACAGGAATTCGGTATGGAAGTTCACTGAACCCTCGGGGAGAAAACCTGGTCTTGTTCGCGGACGAACATATAGTAATAAAGCCCCCCGTTAAGGCCGTAGAAGTGACTGGGGCGACATACCAATTTACAGATCTGTCATGAGATATGCTCACAGCCTTTTTCTTTGAGGATGCCTGGTTAAGCACCCTCGTCTCCCCTGTTTCACATCAACCCTTCCACCACATAGACGCCACCGCAAACGTGGCGACGTCCAGGAAGATTGCGATAAGCCCGACGATGCCGGTGAGAATTAGGTTCACCACTGGGGTGTGGACCTTCGCGCTGAGCCGGCCGATGACCGCTTTGGGCAGGACGGAGTCAGGGTCCATCGCGTAGAGCAGGCGGGAGGCGCTAGCCTGCTCGGCGATGCCCGAGGCGAACTGGGCCACCACCAGCCGAGGAACACGGCCCCGAACAGCTGCCCGCCGAGCTGCAGGGCGATGGAGCTGGCCGCGGAGGCGGAGTCCTCGAACACGCCGCCGGGGTGGACCAGCTGGGTCACGTAGGACACGGTCGCGAAGATGCCGCCGAGGATAAGGGCAATGAGCATGATGGCGCGGGGCATGTTCTCGCGCGGTTCGATGGTCTCCTCGGTGAGGGTGGTGACGGCGTCGAACCCGAGGAACGAGTACGCGGCGCCGCGGCGCCGCCACAAAAACTGTAGGAGCTAGCTTGGGCGGCAACACACAGCATTCAGCCGTTGAAGTGGAACTCCACCACGTCGCCGCTGACCACCCCCTGCTGTGCAGGGTTACTTTTCGACCACTTCCTCGTCGCCGGTCTCAGACCCGTCCGCCGTCTGTTCGCCACGCTTCTTCCGTTTGAACAGCCCTGCGACGCTCCCTCCGACCGAGCCCGCCGTACCGACGATGGCGCCACCGACTCCCTTTACCGCGGTCAGGGCCTGGGGCTCATCCGGAATCCCGTCCCCATCGATGTCCACGCTCCGGAACACGCGCGATACCGTGTCGGCTGCGGTGGCCACCCCGGCACCCACTGCCACGGCGCCCGTTGCGACGCCGCCTCCGACTGTGCTCGCGGTGCCAGCAATCCAGTTTCCCGTCATCTTCGCTGCATCTTCCATGGCTGCAAGAGCTCGGTTCTGGTCGGCGTCGCCGTCCTCTGCCTCAGGTTCGGCAGGAATGGCAAGATGTTCGGGGAACATGTCTGGGGCTTCAGCGAACGCAGCCCGGGCGGCGGTCACGACTTCGCGACCGAACACGAAACGCGTGACACCTCCCGCCAAGGCGCCGACTCCGTATTCAATCGTTGCCTGCTGCTTTCCGCTCAAATTTTGGCGCACGGTCTCCAACTGACCGGTCTCCATGGTCCGAACCAAACTCTGCGCAGCGCCTCCAGGGAGGGTCTCCGCAAGCGTGTTCGCCCAGTGTGACCAATCGGTGCGGCCGGCAGCGACCATAGTGCCGACACCGACGGCACCTTCAGCCGACGCGCTCGATAGGTCAGTGGCCATCGCCGCGATTTGTTTCTGGCTCACTCGTTCATTCGAGAGTCCATAGACAAGGGCGAGGGCCTGGTCTTTGTCGAGATCCATTCCGTGAATATCGGCAATAGCGAGAGCAAACACCGCCGTGATCTCGAACTGCAGCTGTTCATCGCCTGCGGGAAGGAGAGCAGCAACGCGCTGTGCACCGTTCTTTGCAGTGCCCATCGCCATGTTCTTCGCTGCCTGTTTCGCAGCGCTCTTTGCGGCAAATTTGACGGCTTCCTTGCCAGTCTTCTTGGCCGCCTGTTGCCCCGCACTCTTCATACCGGCTGCTGCCGCCCCGACTCCGGGGATCATCGCGATACCAATATCAGCTGCGATCGCACCGGCGCTGATGAGAGCACCAGCAGTGGTGATCGAGGTTGCGTAGTGACGCTCCAACATCTGGATCACCTCAGCGGGCGTCGCATCCGGATGGCGCCGGCGGAGCCTCATGACGTACTTGCGAGCAATGGTGTGACGAGCGCTAACCGCCTTCGCAATGTCGCGCGTTGCGTCCTCTCCGACGAGCTCAGCTTCCAACGTGATGCTTTCAATATCGGTCATCGCTTACTCCTCGGGGTTGCACCTCTCCAGGAGGTGTGAATGCGGCTGATAGGTGCGAAACCGCCGGTGGCACCTGAATCTCTGGTGATTCTATTCATGGATCCTGGCTTGGCAGGTCGCGGCGCGTTCAAACTCCTCGACCAAGTGTCTCCCCCTTCTGCGCAGGAGTGGCTCTAGTGGAGCCCAAATACGCACGGTCAAAGTGTGGCATTGGAACTAAACGTCAGTCGGGCGACGATCTATGCATAGGACGATAAGGTTCTAGACATGTCAGACAGTTCCACAACACCACGGGCAAAGAGCAGCCTCTCTCCGCTTCAGCGATGGATAAGCTAGCTGTGCGGTCCGGTTGTGATTGCCCTGCTCACCGTTCTGCTGCTTCCATTTGTGAAACAGGCAGACGAGGAAGTGGAATTGACCTACTGAGTGGAGATCACTGAAACGACCGGATCGCTCATCAACAAAAACATCATCTTTACCGATGATGACAGGAACCGCCTCAAGTGCCCGATGCCGAGCAAGAGCGATCTGAAGAACAAGGCCCCAATGCATTGCAAGGACCGCGACGGCGTCGTCCATACGGTTGAAGCAATCAGGCCGTATGGCCTCTGAGAGGGACACATGAAAAGCGGCCCGGTTGCAGCACTCTGCGCATTGGTCTTGGCGCCAGCTTTGATTTCCTGCGTGCCTGTACACCGTACCGACCAGAGCGAAACGCTGAGGGAGGTCAAGCCGATGATCAGCTCGGCCCTGGATGAAATCCAAGCGATGTTTCCCGAAGCATCCGTCCAGGCTTCGGATAATCCTGATGAGCTGGCCAGCTGTGCGCGTCCCAAGGACAACAGTCATGACGGGGAATGGCAGTCCAGTGAGATGAGGTGGATCGAACTCGAGGACGCGGTGGACCGGACTCAACTTCTGGATGACATCCTCACGCACATGACGGCCGAGGGTTGGAAGCCTGGCGATAACCACTTCACTAACGGCGTTGATCAGCTCGAACTGGCGCACGTGAACGGCGGCCATATCTTCCTGTCCTTTGACGTGAGGTCACCAAAGACCCTGTAAGTGCGCTCCACGTCAGACTGCTATTACCTCCGCGAATACACCTACAAATCAGAGTTTCAGTAGTAGCTGGACCTCTACTTCATCCCCAAAGTCCGGGGGAACGAAACATGTCCTGAACTGTGTAGCGGGGCGTAGCTGGCGAGGGCGCGCCCGGCCAAAGCCGGACGCGCCCTTCTTGCGCTTGAACCCTCGAAGTAGTTCCCAGCGCGCCTTTCAGTCGATAAGCACCGGCTGCTTGTCACTCTCCGAAGCTCCGACGCCGGGCAGAGCCTTCCCGTTCCGGTGGTGCACCCAGCACCCCACCGCCAGAAGCGCCACGAGCGCAAACGTGCTCAGGAGCTGCGGACGGGAATCCTCGCCGATGAATCCCACCGTGAAGATCGCCGCGAGGATGACCAGACCCATGCCCGTGAGCCACGGGAAGCCGGGCATCCGCAGGGGAAGCTCCGTTCTCTCACGGTCGGCGCGGAGGCGCAGCGCGAGCTGGGCCAGGAGCGCGGACGTCCACACCAGCAGGCACGTCGAGCCCACGACGTTGAGCAGGACCGGAAGGACCTTCTCCGGGAAGGCCAGCTCGAGCACAACCGTGACAACGCCGAAGGCTACGCTGGCCAGGACTGCGACCACCGGAACTCGTGCCTTGGACACGGAAGCGAGCAGGCGTGGTGCTTCACCCCGCTCCGCGAGGGAGTACGCCATCCGGGAGGCACCGTAGAGGTTGGCGTTGAGCGCGGAGAGCAATGCCGCGACGGCCACCAGGGTGATGGCGGTGGCCGCACCGGGCATGCCGGCCGCATCCAGCACCGCGGCGAACGGGCTCTTCAACCCCGCCGAACCGACGGGAACCACCGCCGCGATGACGAAGATCGCGCCGATGTAGAAGACCAGGATGCGCCACAGCACGGTCCGGACTGCCTTCTTCACGCTGCGGGCCGGTTCGGCGGTCTCAGCTGCTGCCACGGACACAATCTCGGTGCCGCCGAACGCGAAGGCCACCACGAACAGCGCCGTGGCGATCCCCGCGAAACCGCCGGGTGCGAAGCCGGCACCGGTCAAGTTGGACAGGCCCGGCGACTGGACGCCCGGCAGCCAGCCGAAGAGCAGGGCGGCGCCCACCAGGAGGAATCCGACGATTGCTGCCACCTTGAGCAGGGCAAACCAGAACTCGAACTCGCCGAAGTTCTTCACGCTGGTGAGGTTCACCGCGGTGAGCACCACAATGAACACGAACGCTATCAGCCACACCGGCAGGGCCGGGAAGATGGTGGCCAGCAGGCCTGCCGCACCGAGCGCTTCCGCGGCGATGACCACCACGAGCTGTAGCCACCAGAGCCACCCCACCGTGGCACCGGCCACCGGGCCGTAGGCCTTGGCGGTATAGACCGAGAAGGCACCGCTGTCCGGATTGGCGGCGGCCATCTCGCCGAGGGCCCACATCACCAGGATGATGAGGGTGCCGGCCACGAGGTAGGAGATCAGCACGGCCGGGCCGGCAGCCTGGATGCCGGCGCCGGAGCCGATGAACAGGCCCGCGCCGATGGCGCTACCGAGCCCCATCATGGTGAGCTGGCGGGGTTTGAGTGCCGCGCCCAGTGCGCGGCCAGACGTCTTTGTCTGTTGTTCCATGGGGAGTCCTCTGGTTGTAGGTGGAACGGATTGGGTTTCAGGTCAGTCGATTGTCGGGGCCGCGTGGGCTTCCAGAAGCCGGAGCACGCGGTCGTTGGAGGAGGGATCGGCAACGGTGATCCGCACCCCGTCGCCCTGGTACGCGCGGACCAGGATACCGGCGGCGTCGAACGCGGCCACCAGCCTCGCGAGCAAATGTTGGTCCGCGCGGATCCACAGGAAGTTGCCCTGGCTCGCCTGAAGTTTCCAGCCCTGGGCTTCCAGCTGCGCGGCCATCCGTACGCGCTCCAGCTTGACGGCGGCCACCCGGGCTTCCATCTCCTCCCCCGCGTCCAGCGACGCGATGGCCGCCTTCTGCGCCAGCGCGCTTACGGCGAACGGCAGGGCGGTGCGGCGCAATCCCTCGGCGATTGCCGCCGTCGTAATGGCGTATCCGACGCGCAGGCCGGCGAGCCCGTACGCCTTCGAGAAGGTGCGCAGGATGCAGACGTTCGGGAACCGGCGGTAGAGCGCCAGGGAATCGGGGCCGCTGCCCGCTTCGGCGTATTCCACGTAGGCCTCGTCGATCACCACGAGGATGTCGGAGCGGACGGACTGCAGGAAGGCCTCGATCCGGTCGTGGCTGATCGGCACGCCGGTGGGATTGTTGGGGGTGCAGAGCAGGATGACCTTGGTGCGGGCGGTGACGGCCGCGGCCATGGCGTCGAGGTCGTGGCCCTCAGCGCTGTCCAGCGGGATGCGGACCGTCCGGGCGCCTGCAAGTTCAACCAGGATGGGGTAGGCCTCGAAGGAGCGCCATGCGAAGATCACTTCATCCCCGGCGTCGCACAGGCCGGTGATGATCTGCTGGAGGACGCCGACGCTGCCGGGTCCCACCGCCACTTCTCCGGCCGTGACGCCGAGGTGGCGGGCAAGCCGTTCGCGGAGTTCGACGGCGGCACTGTCCGGGTAGCGGTTCATGGTACCGGCCGCTGCGGCCACCGCGGCGGCGGCAGCGGGCAGCGGCTCGTAGTGGCTTTCGTTGCTGGCGAGGGCTGCAATGTCCGTACCGGCGCTGCGCCGGCCCGGGACGTAAGGCGGGAGTCCGGCCACGGCGCCACGAAGGGCGGGAAGCGCGGAGTCCGGTGCGGTCAGGAGCTGATCACGGGTCATGAGGAACGATCATGATTGTGACCCGCCCCACAATGCAAGATACCCTCAAGCCATTGGGACTTCTGCTCAACTTCTAGTAACTGTGGTGAAAATATGACCATCCAGAGCTCGCGCACCCTGGATTCCCTCGACGGCAGGATCATCCTGGCCCTCGACAAGGACCCCGAGGCCAGCGCCCTGGCACTCTCCCGGACGCTCGGCGTCGCACGGAATACCGTCCACGCCCGGCTGGCACGGCTTGAGCGCAGCGGCGCCCTGCGCTCCTTCAGCCGCAGGCTGGACCCCGCCGCGCTTGGCTATGACCTGATGGCCTTCCTATCACTGGCCATCAGCCAGACCCGGGCGGGTTCCGTGGAGAACGGGCTCGCGGCGATCCCGGAGGTCATCGAGGTGCACGCCACCACCGGGGACGCGGACCTGATGGCCAAGGTAGTGGCACGCAGCACGGCCGACCTGTACCGCATCACCAACGAGATCCTGGCAATCGACGGAATCCAGCGGACCAGCACGGCGATTTCCGTGGTTGAACTCATGCCGCCCCGCTACGACGGCCTCCTGAGCCGGCTGTCGGAGCAGGAGTCCCGCCCTTCCACCTAAGCGCTGGTAACGCAGGACACAAGTGGGCATATTTTCACTTGTACCTACCTGCTCCTGCCAATAATCCCAACCAAGCTCGACCCTCTTGCCTATCTATGACCCAGCCCGCAGGATTCCTGCATGACTTCACTTACCGTCTCAGGCCGCGTGGCGCAGGTTCTCAGCAGCTACCTCAGCGACGTCTTCGGCGTCATGGGCAACGGAAACGTCTACTTCCTGGACGCCGCGGAACAGCTGGGCCTCCGCTTCTCCCCCGTCCGCCACGAAGGCGCCGCCATCGCCGCGGCCGACGCCTACTACCGGACGTCCGGACGCCTCGCCGCGGGCACCACCACCTACGGCCCCGGCTACACCAACGCACTCACCGCCCTCGCCGAGTCGGTCCAGGCCCAGATCCCCGTGGTGCTGGTCACCGGAGACGCTCCCTCCAGCGGCGCCCGGCCCCAGGACGTGGACCAGGCAGCCATCGCCGCAGCACTTGGCGCGGCCACCTTCACCGTCACCCGCGACGCCGCCGGCTCCATCACGCAGCAGGCGGTGGAGTACGCGCTGACCAAGCGCACCGCCGTCGTGATTGCCATTCCCTACGACCTCGCGGCACTCGAGGCCGGGGACGAGGAACGGCCGGCGCCGCACGCACCAAAGGTGACGGACGACGTCGACGGCGGTCTTGGGCAGGTAGCCCGCCTCCTCGCCGGGGCGAAACGGCCGCTGATCCTCGCCGGCCGCGGTGCGCATCTCGCCGGAGCCGGCCCGGAGCTCCGGGAACTCGCCGACCGCCTCGGCGCACTGACCGCCGGAACCGCCCTGGCGCTCAACCTCCTCAAAGGCGAGGGGTACTTGGGCGTCGCCGGCGGTTTCGGCACCGACACCGCGGCCGGGCTTATGGGTGAGGCCGATGTGGTCCTGGTGGCCGGGGCAAGCCTGAGCCCCTTCACCATGCGGTTCGGGCACCTGCTCGGTCCGGACAGCACCGTCATCCAGATCGACACCGCCCTGCAGCCGACGCACCCCCGGGTGGATACGTTCGTCAGCGCGGACGTGAAGTCAGCTGCGGGGCACCTCCGGGGAATGCTGGACGGCCCGGCCTCGCCGGACGCCAGCCCCACAGACGGCTGGCGCGCGGAAGCCCGTCGGCGTCTGGCCGAGGGGCCGGGCCACGCGGCAGGCTCAGCGGAGACGCCGGACGGCCGGCTGGACCCGCGCGCCCTTGCCACGGCACTGGATGCGGTGCTGCCGGAGCGCCGCACCGTGGTTCAGGACGGCGGGCACTTTATCGGCTGGGCACCCATGTACTGGAACATCCCGAGGCCCCAGGACCTGGTCATGGTGGGGACCGCCTACCAGGCCATCGGGCTGGGCCTTGCCGGCGCCGTCGGGGCGGCCCGCGCGGTGGAGGACGGCCGCACCCTGGTGCTGGCCGCCGGCGACGGCGGTTTCCTGATGGGCCTGTCCGACCTGGAATCGCTGATCGGGGCGGCGGCCAGCGCCGTCGTCGTGATCTACAACGACGCCGCCTACGGCGCCGAAATCCACCAGTACGGCTCCCAGGGCCTGACCGAAAAGCCGATGCTGATCCCCGAGGTGGACTTCAGCGGCATCGCCCGTGCGCTCGGTGCCGAGTCGGCGATCATCCGTTCACTGGCGGACCTTTCCGCGCTCACGGACTGGATCGACGCCGGCGCGAAGGGAACCTTCGTGGCCGACTGCCGGATCACGTCGAGCGTGCGGGCCCCGTGGCTAAGCGAGTGGATGCAGGCTAAGCAGGAGGCGAACGCGGCGGTGGCGGGTTAACCCTCGTGCCGCCGTCGGGCTTTCTAGCGGAGCAGGCCATGGACTTCGCCCTGTATCTCGAGGACGGGACCGGGGTCTTCTTCGTGTGGGCCTCGTAGTCCGCCTGGCCGGCCGAGGAGTCCCTGGCCGCGTTCACGAACTCGCTGGCACTGGAGGTGACACCCCCATGAGTAAGAACCCGTTCACTGTCCGGACAAGTGTCGCTGCCCAACTGTTCATGTCCCGTGTGTTGACTGCTTGAGCAAGATGAAGGGGCGGTTCCCTGGTGCCAGCCGTCGAGCCGTTTCCTTCTCCGAAATATTGCAGTAAAGGCTCTCATGACAAAAGGTATGTCCCGCCGCGGAATATTGAAGACAGGTTCGGTCCTAGGACTCGGCGCTTCGCTTGCAGCGGTCACTCCGGCCCAAGCCCTCGCTGAAGGTTCCCAACGCACGAAAAAGGGCCAGTACTTCTGGCTGAACGGGGACCATCACGTACATACCCTTTTCAGCAACGACGGTAAGTACCGCGTGGTGGACCATGTACGTCAGGCCATCCGAAACGGCGTCGACTGGCTTGTCCTCACCGACCACGGCAATGTGGCCCACTCCCAGCTCAGCACCGACCAGATTGTGCCTCTCATTGATGAGGTGCGTAGGGAGTTTGGGGATTCGATTCTGATCTACCATGGCCTCGAGTGGAACATCCCCGGGGCCGAGCACGCCACAGTCTTCGTGGCGCCGGGCCGTGACGACGTCGCGGTCCTCAAGGAAGTCGAATCGCGCTGGGATGCCCGAGTAAAGGGCACGCGTGACGGAACAGCCGCCAACGAAGCCCTGGCGCTGGACGGGATCCGTTTCATGGCCGACGCCCGCGCCAAAGGCACGGTGGAGGACATTCTCATGATTCCAAACCACCCTTCGCGGCAGGGCATCGACTCACCACATGAGATCCGGGCATGGATCCAGGCAGCACCGGACGTGGTCATCGGAATGGAGGGTGCTCCCGGGCACCAGGCCGGCGGACTGCCCGCCCCACACGCCGGTGATCGTGCACGCGGCCTTTACGACGGCGCACCCGGCACCTTCTCCTTCAAGGGCTACCCTGCCGAGTCGTACCGCACGTGGGGTGGGTTCGACTGGATGACAGCCACCGTCGGCGGGGTGTGGGACAGCCTGCTCGCGGAAGGAAAGTTGTTTTCCATCACCGCAACCTCGGACAGCCACAACGTCTATCTGGACACCACTACGCGCGGGCCCGGAAGCAACTTCGACGCCAAGGGCCGCACCGACGACCCGGTCTACAGCGGCACGGTGGACCTCACAGAAAACGACTTCTGGCCCGGCTATTACAGCCGCACGCATGTCGGCGCCGAGAAAGTCAGTCACACATCAGTGATGCAGGGACTCCGTGAGGGCCGTGTCTGGGTGGACCACGGCTGCCTGATCGATTCCATCGATGTGACCGTATCGGACCAGGCAAAGTCGGTTACCCTCGGCGGAAAGCTTGCGACGAAGCGCGGCAGGAAAGTTACGCTTACCGTCTCCATCGCCCCGGCATCCAAACCAAACTTCGCAGGATTTATTCCTGAACTGGCCCGGGTTGACGTCATCCTCGGCACCGTGACCGGTCCGGTCACCGACGCCGACACCGTGCAGGCACCCGATACGCGCGTCATCACCCAGCTACCGACCAAGGATCTGACGCTGCGGAGCGGAATTTTGACCTGGACGCAGGAAATCGACACACCGGCCGGGCACTACTACATCCGCCTTCGCGGTACGGACGGGAAGAAGTCCCAGCCAGGCTTCCTCGGCGCAGATATCGACCCGGCCGGCCCTGCCATGGATGAGATCGGGAACGCAGATCCGTGGCAAGACCTGTGGTTCTACACCAACCCTATCTTCGTGGAGGTCAGCAACTAACCTCAACGCCTTATCCCTGCCGGCGCTGCGGGGATAAGGCGCTGAGGGCGCCAAGTCGTCGCGGAAGACCGTCGAGATGGCCCTTGCGTTCATCGACAAGCGAACCGTCGGATAGCCAAGTGGCTTGAGGACCACGACCCCGACGCCGGGGTAGCCGCGTTAGTGCCCTTGATGTACCTCCGGCCGCCTAGAGGAATTCACAGGTCCACCGCCTAGCATGTCCACCATGAATGCTGCCCGGGACGCCCGCTCTGCCGCCGTGGTGATCAATGCCGGATCACGCCGAGGGACGGCACACGAACTCGCGGTGGACACCATGCGAAAAGCAGGCGTGCCCGTCTCCGCCGTGCACCCCGTGCTGACCGGGGGCGAGCTGGCCGGGACGCTTGACCGGGTGCTTGCGGACGGGCACGACCTGGTGGTTGTGGGCGGCGGCGACGGGACCGTGTCCTACGCTGCCGGCCGCGTTGCCGGCACCAACGTTGTGCTCGGCGTTCTTCCGCTGGGCACCGCCAACGACTTCGCCCGCACGCTGGAGATACCGAACAACCTTGCCGAGGCGTGCGCCACCGTCGCGGACGGGAAGGTGGTGGACATCGACCTCGGCCGGGCTGACGGTGAGCCATTCCTCAATGTCGCGTCCGTGGGCCTGTCGGTGGCTGTGACGGAGGCTCTGAGCCCCCGCCTGAAGCGGTACATCGGGCCATTGGCGTACAGCATCGCCACGCTTCGGGCTTATGCCCGGCACAGGCCGTTCCGGGCCCGCCTCGAGTTCCCGGGCGGGGACCACGAGCCGCTGGAGCTGGAAGACCTGCTTCAGGTGGCCGTCGGCAACGGCCGGCACTACGGCGGCGGCAACACGGTGTCCCCCACCGCAGGGATCGATGACCACATCCTTGACATCTATGCCATTCTGGCCGGCCCGCTCCGGGAACACGTGAATATCGCGCGGTTGCTCAAGGATGGAAGCTTCATCGAACACGACCGGGTGTACCACCTGACCAGCCGGCATGTCCGGCTGGTCACGGAGCCGCCGCTGCCGGTGAACCTCGACGGCGAGATCGCGGCCACCACGCCGGCCGATTTCACTGTCCAGCGCAACGCCGTCCACGTGGTGGTGCCCCAGAGCAGCACCAGCGCATTGTTCGACGGACCTGGCGCCGCGAACCGGCCGTCCAGTTGAAAGCCAGCACGATGCTGCGCCAGTGGCCCCGGAAATCCCCACCGGGCCGACAGAGCGGAGCTCGTGGCCGGTCTCGTGAGCCGCAGGAGCTCTGACTCGGGAAAGAAATATCCAGCCTGGATGTTCAACTGAAACAGGGTCTGAGAGGGCCTGCCGCACGGTGAATATATCGGGTAACTTTGACGAAGGACTCTGGCATAGGCGCCGTCCTCCTACCCACCCCTTTGAACGGATCCGCTCCCCCATGTCTTCCGCCCTGCCCCTGCCTGCGCCCAAACGCTTCCCGCTCGCCGCGATGCTGGTCCTGGCCACCACCGGCTTCATGGCCATCACCACCGAGCTCCTGACGTCCGGCCTGCTGCCCCAGATCAGCGAGGGTCTCGACGTGTCCGAGCCTGTGGCCGGCTACCTCGCCGCCGCCTATGCCGCCGTCATCGTGGTTACCGTGATCCCGGCCGCACGGCTGCTGGCAAGGGTCCCGCGGAAGACCCTGCTCGTCTCACTCGTCCTGACCTTCGCGCTGAGCAACGTGCTCGTCGGCCTCGCCCCCAACTTCGCCGCGGCCATGGGCGCCCGGCTCGTCGGCGGCCTGGCCCACGGCCTGCTCTGGACCACCATGGCACCGTTCGTCTCCCGGGTGGTCCCGGCCGACAAGGTGGGCAAGGCCCTAGCCATCGTCTTCAGCGGCAACAGCCTGGGCATGGCCATAGGCGCTCCGGTCGGCACGGCCCTCGGCACACTCCTGGGCTGGCGCGCGGCCTTCCTCTTCCTGGCCGGCTTCGGCCTGCTCCTGACCGGGCTGGCTCTCTGGCTGCTGCCCCAGGTCCGCCGGATCCCCGACGCCGTTCGCCCCTCCATGCGCAAGGCCATCGCCCAGCCCGGCGTGAAATCCGTGGCCGTCGCCTGGCCTTTGCTGGTCCTGGCCCACTTTGCACTCTTCACCTACATCGCGCCGTTCATCCGCGAAGCCGGCCTGCCCGACTACGCCATCAGCCTCTCCCTCACCGTCCTCGGCGCCTCCGGCCTCATCGGCATCTGGATCGCCGGCGTCACCGTGGACTCCCGGCCCCGCCGTTCGCTGCTGATCACGACGGCGGCCATCGCCGTCGCGATGCTCCTCCTCCCGCTGGGCGGCGGCACCATTCCCGGAGCCATGGTCCTCATGACCGTATGGGGCGCCGGCCTGGGCGCGATCGGCATCTACAACCAGGCCGCCATCCTCCGCGCCGGGGGCGACTACCGGGATGCCGCGAACGGCCTCACCGTCCTGACCATCCAGCTGGGCATCACCATCGGCGCGCTTTACGGCTCCGCCGCCCTGGTTCTGGCCGGCCCGCTCGTGGTGCCGGTTGCCGCTGCGGTGCCGGTCGTCGTCGCCTTTGTCATCGCGCTGGCCGGCAAGCGGCACGCCTACCCGGCCGGCCGCAAGGAGCGCGGCTGGTCCGAGCCGGAAGCCGCGGAGCCGGCGCTCCAGCACTGACTAGGGCCCGGCATGCTGGTTCCCTGCAGCGGGTTTGTGGACACCGCGGAGATTTGGACCTGCACCTGTGGTTTTAGCGTTCGGACAACAGCGCCGATGGAGAATTCGCCATGCTTTGATCTCCTCGGGACGCACAAAGACCGCAGGTCTTGCGCATTAACCTCGGCCCCGAAATAACAGCCCTCCGAATTCTACTCCGCGGAGTTCACTATCGTTTTTTCGTCGATAATGCGTCATCTGGCCGATCGCTCAGGTTTTGATCAAGGTTTCCGCAGCATTCGCTAAAGAAGCAGGATCTTGAGTTTTGGCTAGTGGAGAATAGTTTTGCCGGGTTCGGCCATGGCAGTACTGTCACGGTCAAAACGCATGAACGGCACGGTAAAGCTCGGTCGCCTTGAGCATCCCCTACTGGGTTCATAAAGGGTGATCTTTTCCATGGGGGATTTAATCGGGTGAGTGAAACTCTGAACTTCGGGGCTCCTTATGCTTGGCTCTCGCGGCTGTGGCGGAGGAGGTACGCCGCCAGCAGGCGCTGCGCCACCAAGGGTCATACACGCGGTAACAGCTACAGCTATGACGGCAGCGTCTAGCGAAGTGTCGCTCCGACAACCGCCACCATTCCCGCCATCGTACCGGGCATGAATGCCTAGCTGCGTACTGGTCTGTCACTCGCACCGACAGTCGGGCCTCAGAACGGCCTGTGGAGAACGCGGTTGTAGTTCTCACATCAATGTGAGGCGCATGCTCCGGAAGTCCTGCAATCCGTCGCCCGCCAGCTGGTCATTGTGGAGGGCAACACAAATACCGGCCCGCGAGGGTCTGAACAGCATCAGAAAAAGGGGAAAATATGTCCGACATCAAGAATGACACAGCATATTCAGCATTGCCTGAGCAGCCGATACACCGCGTCCGGATGGTAGAGGAAAAGCGCAAGAACGGCGTCGGCGTGGCGGCCCTCGTCGTGGGTATCGTCGCCGCAGTATTCAGCATCATTCCTCTCGTAGGAATGATCGCTTTCTTCCTTGGTCCGGTCGCCATCATTCTCGGCATCATTGCGTTCTGCCTTAGGAATCGGAAAAAGGGAATGGCAATCGCTGGATTCATCCTTGGCGTCGTCAGCCTGATCGTCGCCGGAATAGTGACTGCGGGCGTCAGCGCTGCCGCAAAGTCCATTGACGAAAGCATCAATGCCGAGCACACCGTCCAGTACGTCGTCACTACGTCAGGTCCGGCCAGCGTTTCGTACTGGACGCCGGGCGGAACCTCCACGGAAGACATCACGGCCGGATGGAAGAAGTCCATCACGTCGAAGGAATTCAACATCACGAGCATCTCGGTCACCGGCAGCTTCAGTGACGCTTCCGCCGCCGTGACCTGCGAGATCCTGATCGACGGCAAGAGCGCAGGAAAGAACACGGGCAAGGGCACCGGTGCCCACGCTTCCTGTTCAGGAAACACCTGGCAGAAGTAGATCTGCGATAGGGCTGGTACCGGGCGCTGAACTGTCAGCCGGTACCAGCCCTTTCACGTCTGACTGTCTCGTCCCCCCTCGATGCGCAGGCCGTCGCCCAGCCCGGCGTGAATCTGTGGCCACCGCGTGGCCACTGCTTGGCGTCGGGGATCACGAAATATTGGCAAGGAGTACCCCTTTTGAGTAATCCCACACGCGCTGACGCGCCAACGGAAACGATCGCAGCCCAGGATAACCAGCCCGAGCCCCCTGCCGGCACGACTGCCCTCCCCGTTCCGGACCGGGCGGCGGAGTCCGTTGAGCTCCAGGAACCCCCGACGAAGGTTTGCCCTAAATGCAGCGTGCAAACGCAGACCGCTGGCAGCTTCTGCCCCCATTGCGGTGCTAGCTATGCTGGCGGGCGCAAGTTCCCGAAATTTAGCAAGCGAATAGTTCTCATTGCTGTCGGAGTTCTGATTGTTGTCATCGCTGGATTCGCGATCGCGCTTAGCATTCAGCACAACGATCAGGTGAGTGCAGAAAAGGCTGCTGCGGCCGCAGCAGCAGACGCTCAGAAGGAACGCGAGGCCGAGGAAGCCCGAGCCTCGGCAGCTGCCTCGGCATCCGCGGCTGCAAAAGAAGAAGCTGACTCTGCCGAGCGAGCGAAGCGAACTGCTATTGTCGCAGCGCTGGAGGAGTCCGTTCTGAAGGACGCAAAGTCCCGCGTCGACAAGGGTGTCCTCGACGGACCCATTAAACGCGCATCTTGCACGCCGCTGGGCGGAGGGTCCACAGACGATCTGACTGCAATCACGGGTACCTTCGAATGCATTGCCGTCAACAAAACCGAAGCAGATGGCTCAGAGTCCGGCTACCGCTTTTCCGCGACAGCCAACTGGAACGAAGCCAGTTACTCCTGGCACCTCGGCAGCTGATTTCTGCCCGCCCAGGCATGCACGCCTGAAAACGATGGGGTCGATGCAACGAACGGCGACCCCATCGTGTTCGCAAGGTTCCTATTGAATACGGCTCGTCCGAGCCGAGCGCGCACTCGAAGTAGGAGGCCGGCATGCCGGCCTCCTTTTATGCTCAAATCCTTCCTTCCCGGCTCACATCCCGGGCATCAGCCCCAGCTGCCCCATCATGGAGGCAACGTCCGGGTGGGCGCGGAAGGAGACGATCTTTCCGTCCCTGACGGAGGCGAAGTACGTCCCGGACCCCACCACCGACTTACCCGTGGGCGGGATTTCCTTGTCTCCCATGTGCAGCGGCCCGGTGTTGGTGCCGGTGAATTCGATCTCCGCCGCCACCTCGTCGTCGCTGACCACCCTTCGAGTGGTCCTGGCGTGCATGTCCGGGAACGCCTCGAACCATGCGTTCATGTAAGCCTGGACCTCTTCCCGGGTGCGGAAGGGTGCAGGGGCCATCACGTCCTCAAAGGTGAAATCATCGGCCAGCAGGCCGGCGAACGCCGCCGTGTCGTGCTGGTCCCAGGCCGCCATTCCGCGGTCGTCGAGCTGCTCTACTTCAGCGCGTGACATCACACATCTCCTCCTTGAAATGTCCTGATGCGCCTCATCGTAGGCCGACGCGGGCCATAGTCAACGCCCAGTTGCTAAGGCCGAATTGGGGACGGGTCACCCGACCCTGTTCACATCACCGTCGGCCTGTTGGGACGTTCCCCGTGCGCAGCCTGTGCGGCCTCGTAGCTGCTGTCGAACGGGAGCGTGTCCATCTCCAGCAGCGGGTTGTGGTCCTGCGTCGCCACCAGCTCGCGGGCGGCCGCTTCGGAATCCACGCTGGGCATGGAACCGGGGAGGTGCCGCTTCGCGGATTCCGGCAGGAAGTAGATGGCAACCGCGGCAATGGCCGACGTCCCCATGAGGTAAAACGCCGGCATCAGGTCGTTACCGGTCGCCTGGATGAGCGCGGCGATGATGAACGGGGCGGTGCCGCCGAAGATCGCCACGGCGAAGTTGTAGGCGATGCCCATCGCGGAGTAGCGGTGCGCCGTGGGGAACAGAGCCGGCAGCGCCGACGCGAGAATGGCAACGAAGAACGCCACCGGAAACGCGATCATCGCCAGGCCGGCGAGCGTGGCGGGAACGGTTCCGACGGCGATCAGCAGGAACGCGGGGAGCGCAAGCACCACCGTGCTGACTGCCCCAATCCAAAGCACCGGGCGGCGGCCGATCCTGTCCGAGAGGCGGCCCGTCAGCGGGATACAGAGGGACATGACCACCAACACCGGAACGGTGAGCAGCGTCCCGTGGATCTCGTCGTACCCCTTGTTGGTGGTCAAGTACGTCGGCATGTAGGACGTGAGGGCATAGCCCACGGTGTTGCCGGCGGCCACGAGGATCATGGCCAGCACGATGTGGCGCCAGTGGTCCTTGAAGATCCCGACCGGGCCGACGGGACGGAGTTCATCTCCGGTCTCGTGGTGGGCGGCGGCCACAGCCTCGGCCTCCTGGGTGGCCTTGAAGGCGGGCGATTCCTCGATCTTCATGCGGAAGTAGATGGCGACGGCGCCGAGCGGACCGGCGATGAGGAACGGGATGCGCCAGCCCCACGCCTCCATCTGTCCTTGGCCCAGGATCAGCTGAAGGGCGGACACCATCCCGGCACCCAGCGCGAAGCCGAGGTAACTGCCCATGTCCAGGAAGCTGACGAAGAACCCGCGGCGGTGGTCCGGCGCGTGCTCGCACACGAACGTGGTGGCACCGGAGTACTCACCGCCGGTGGAAAAGCCCTGGATCAGCTTGGTGATCACCAGCAGCACTGCCGCCCAGATCCCCAGCACCGCGTAGCCGGGAAGCAGGCCGACGACGAACGTCGCCGCGGCCATGATCAAAAGAGTCATGGCCAGGACCTTCTGGCGGCCGATCTTGTCGCCGAGCCAGCCGAAGAAGATGCCGCCCAGGGGACGGGCGATGAACGTGGCGCCGAAGGTTCCCAGCAGAAACAGATTCTGCACTGCCCTGTCCGCTTCGGGCAGGAACACCGGGCCCATGGTGGTGATCAGGTAGCCGAACACGCCGACGTCGTACCACTCCATCGTGTTGCCCACGATGGTCCCGCCGAGCGCTTTCCGCAGCGTGCGGTGGTTGACGACGTTGACGTCGGACACGCGCAGCCGGCGCTGCTGCAGATGGGGCTCTGTCATGGCTCGGTCACCGTTCCTGTCTTTCGGACCGGGCACGCGCCGCCGTTCGGCCGGCACCCCCAATCAGTGCCCAACTCTCCGACCATCTTCCCACCGGCCAACTGACGCAACAACGAAAAACCGCAACCTCTGCAGGTATCCGGGCAGCCGCCGTCAACCGCCCCGGGCCCTATCCCTCGCCCAAGCGGGTTGACGGGGACAGTCTCTTGCCCCGGTAACGCCGGAACCTACTTGGCAGGCGCGGCGCCGTCGGATAGCCCGGCGCTCGGCTGGGTCTGGCTGCCGGTTCCGCCCGCGCCGCTGCCTGCGTCCGATGCTCCGCCGGTGGGATCAGCGGGGCTTGACGGCTCCGGAGAGTCGGAAGTTGCCGGCGCCGTGGTTTCCGCACTTGGTGCGGGATCGTCCGTTTCCGTGGGTGCCGGCGTCGGTTGCTGAGCGGGGTCGGTGGCCGGGTCTGTCGTCGAATCTGTCGGCACGGTGGCGGGCTCCACGACGGGGGCGCTCGGAGTCGGCTTCGTGGCGGGGGCGACGTTGGTGTCCTTGGCGCTCGAGACGACGTGGAAGATGCCGGACTGGAGAGTGCTGGTGCCGCTCGAAAGCGCAAGACCGGTGGCTGACTGGATGCCAAGAATCGATCCCACCCCAAGGAGGAACATGATGGCTGTTCCGGCGATGGCCATCCCGGTCTTCCGTCCCCTGGCGGTTTCCATGTGGATCTGTGGGCCCGTTGTCCGGCCTGTATCCGTGGCGCGTCGGGGCAGAACGCGCATGATCTGCTCGTGGCTCTTTTCCAGCGAGGCGCGGAATAGCGGCAGTGCAACTGCCGAGATGACGCTGAGGACGAACGCACCGACCACGGTTCCCGCGAGGCCGAGGTGACCTCCGATGACAGCGGCCACCGCGGCGGCGGCACCGCCAGCGATGACCTGGATGGCGCTCAGGCCGAGGCTGTTCCCGGTTTGGCCGCCCTTGCCGGCGGGCACTTCAGTGTTGTTCTTGCCAGTTTTGATCATCTGTTCCAGCTTTGTCCGTGCAGCCAGGTCTGCGTCGATAGGTCACATGCCCGCCGCATGGGTATCCGGCCCATCGGCAGTGCAACGTTAAATTGACATGGATAGCCGGGAGTTTCCTGAACTTTCCGGGCAATGTAAGCAATGACACAGCCGGGGTGCCGGGGAAGGTGACCAGGCCGCCGTCGTCATGTCACGTCGTCGGGAAGTGTCCAGTCGAAGTCTCGAGGACGGAGATGACCGATGTTGTCTGGATCGAAGGCAAGAACCCTAAAGGATCCCGCGCCATGATCCACCATTCCGTCCGTGAATTGCATTCCGGACCACCCCCCCCATCCAGCACAGCCCGGGATGCTGTCGGGCATGGTCGACCTCATTCCGCGTCACGATCACCGATTCACCCCTGCTCTGAGTGCCTTTCGCCTCAAGATAGATCCGCTCGCCACCTCTGTCCGCGTGGGCATCGTAGGGACGATTCCAACGGGTATCTGTGACAGTCCAGCCGCGGTCCCGATAGTGACACATCAAGCGATCCTGTGCGGCGTCTTCAAGTGCCTTACGCACCTCAGAGTCCATCTGCAGCCCTTGGCCTCGTGCAACGGGCTGATCCTGCTCCTCAGGTAGGTCCAGGCGCGACGCCTCAGCAGTCTCAGGGTCCGGGCCATACAGAATTGCGTTCCTGCTGCCGCGTGGGTATTCGATCTGCGTTCCGACCAGGGCTTTGTATATTGGATGTCCCTCAGCCAGGACATGTCCGATGAGAGCCTTCTTTGGCCTCCCTGTCTTTACTTCCAGGACCTCGTAATCCGGATCGTGGAGTTCCGCGACCAGCACGACGTGACCTTCATAGTTGAGCGCTGCCCAGCGCTGACCGGCGATACTTTTCGGGTTTAGGAAGTAGTCGCCCCGGTTGTGCGCCCAGAGCTCCTCGGGTGTTGCAGCACTGTCGTAACCGTACCAATCACGTCCAAGTGGATCGTCGCCCTCTGCGATCGTTCGGTTACTGAGCTTGATGTTGATGACCATGAGTTGAGTATCGATGAGCCATGCCATTCGTCGCCCACGGTGGTGGTTGTGTCGGCTTGGCTCACAGCAAACTTTGAGGCTGCCCGATGAAAGAGCATTGGCTGAGGGCTTAATCGTCGCGGACTGCCGCGGCTCTTTACTCTGTGTACGCGGACGACGCCGGGCATGAGCTTGCGGACGACGCTCGCCTCGCGATGAGCTCAAGGGAGGTTTCCCGCGGTGGAAGTCAGTCGAGCTTCCTCCCTGGGAGCCTGAGCCACGCATGGCGCGGGATAATGGAAGCATGACCGATCGGGATCACGACAAGGATCTGTGGCAGGAGTTCGACAGGCTCCCACCCGCCGGGCCTGACCGTGTCCAGGGATTGCCGGGCGGACTGCCGCAGGGTTTTGGGTTCCGCACCGGCGTGCGCAGTGCAAAGGTGGCTCTCGGGTTCGCCGTGTACGCCCTGGCCCTTGGCACTGTGCTGGTCCTCACCGGCGCGATAGTGTTCATCGCCCAGGGGCACTGGCTAATGCTCGGGCTGATGGTGCTGATCGAGGCAGTGTTCATCTTGGCCTTCGTCCGGCTGGCACGGCTGGCCCGCAACCGGCGCTCTGCCCAGTAGCCGCGCCGGACGGTTGCGGCCTCCCTTCCGGCGGCTAATCGGTCACCGCGAACCCAGCCCGCGGATGATCCGCCGTTCCGTGGCCACGGCGATGGCTGCCGTGCGGTTGTCCACGCCGAGTTTCTCGTAGATGTGCACCAGATGGGTCTTCACCGTGGCCTCGGAAATGAACATCTCCTTGGCGATGGCCCGGTTGGACAGGCCCGTGGCCAGCCGCTCCAGCAGCTGCACCTCCCGCGGCGTGAGCGCGGGGGCAGGGCTGCTGATCCGTCCCATGAGCAGCGCGGCCACCCTCGGGGCGAGCGCCGTCTGCCCGGCCGCGGCAGCGAGCACCGCCTGCCTGATCTGCTCCGGCGGCGCGTCCTTAAGCATGTAGCCGCTGGCGCCGGCCTCGACGGCCGCGAGGATGTCGGCGTCGGTGTCGTAGGTGGTCAGGATGAGCACCGGCGGCGCGTTGTCCAGCAGCCGGATCCTTGATGTCGCCGTCACGCCGTCCATGCCGGCGCCCATCTGCAGGTCCATCAGCACCACGTCCACCCGCCCGCCGTGGGCGTTCAGCCGGGCCAGCTCCTGCAGCGCCGCCTCCCCGTGCGCCGCTTCGGCCGCCACGGAGATCCCGTCGAACTCCGTGAGCATCGCCCGCAGGCCCGCACACACCACGGGGTGGTCGTCCACCAGCAGCACCTGGATGTCCTCTGTCACGCCTGATTCTCCGAACCGTCGAGCGGCAGCCGGACCGCCACCACTGTTCCCTCGCCGGGCGCGGACTCCAGATCCAGTGAGCCGCCCAGCACGGCCACGCGATCCTGCAGCGAGCGCAGCCCGAACCCGCGTCCGTCGGGCCGCGGACCGGCAGGATCAACGCCGACGGGATCCAGACCGGCCGGGTCAAAGCCAACGCCGTCGTCGAAAATGTCCAGCGTCACCTCGTTGCCCAGGAATGCCAGGGTCACCACGGCCGTTCCTGCGCCGGCGTGCTCCCGCACGTTGGCCAGGCTCGCCTGCGCGGCCCGCAGCAGCGCCACCGTGTACGGCTGCGGCAGCTCAGCCGGCCCGCCCTCCACCTCCAGCCGGCACCGCAACCCGGAACCCCGGGCGGCGGCGAGCGCCCCGGTTTCGTCGCAGAGCCGGCGCAGCGCGTCCACCAGCGACGATTCCTGCAGCTGCGGCGAGGCCAGGCCGCGAACGAAATGCCGCGCCTCGGCCAGGTTTTCCGCGGCGGTCTGCTGCACCAGCGCCAGCCGCTCCCCTGCGGTGGCCGAATCTCCATCGCGCAGTGACTTCTCCGCAGCCCGGGCCACCAGCAGGATGCTGGACAGCCCCTGGGCGAGGGTGTCATGGATCTCCCGGGCGAGCCGTTCCCGCTCGGCCAGCACACCGGCGTCGTGCTGGGTCCTCGCCAGGTCCGCGCGGGTACGGCGCAGCTCATCGGCCGCGCGGCGCTGGTTCTCCGCATCCCGGTACAGCGCCCGGTACGCCAGGCCCGTCACCACCGAGAAGGCCGCGCCCACCACCGGCCCCAGCACCAAGGCGACATGCGGAACGGCCTGCCCGCTGGCCGCCCACTGCGAGGCGATCACCGCCGCCGTCAGCAGTGCGATGTTCACCAGGGCCACGGGCCGCGGCAGGACGTGCAGGTGCAGGAAGAACAGCGGGAACGCCAGCCAGGAGAAGTCCGCGCTGCCGGCCAGCAGCATCACCCACAGCACCGTGACGGTTCCCAGCCACAGCACCGCGTACCGCCGCGGGTCGAAGCCGGACGTGCCCGCGGCGAAGCGCTTCTCCACCAGCGTGCCGGCCAGGTAAACACCCGCCAGCACCGCCGCGAGCGCCGCCCAGCCGTAGCGGCTGCCATTGACACCGCCGCCCGCCAGCAGCCCCAGGGTGGCCACCCCGAGCAGGACGGCGAAGCCGACATGGAGGGTGACCTTGAGGAAAAGCAGGATCGCGGTCCCGGACGGCGGAGCAGACATTGTTTCAGCATATGCCGTGGATTTCCGGGCCGGATCAACCGATCGGTTGACTCCGGAATCAACCGCCCGTCCCGCGCGAATCATCCTTCTCCCCCATGTTGGCGGCAGGCCCACACCGGAGAGTGGATGCAGCGGCCATTCCACACGGCTGCCTCCGCCAACCGAAAGAAGTGTTCCTGTGTTTCTTGCCCTCCGCGACATCCGCTTTGCCAAGGGCCGCTTCGCCCTGATGGGCGGCGTTGTCGCCCTGATTACGCTGCTCCTGGTCATGCTTTCCGGGCTGACCGCCGGCCTCGGCGACCAGTCGACGTCGGCCATTGCCAAACTGGGCACCGGCACCGGCGGATCCCGGCCGGTGGACACCATCGTCTTCGGCGCCCCCGGCGCCGGCGAGCCCAAGGCGTCCTACACCGAGAGTGCGGTGACCGCCGGGCAGCTCGACGCGTGGAAGCGCGTCCCCGGCGTGGACGCCGCCGGGGCGGTCGGAATCAGCCAGGCCCGCCTGCAGGCCGGCGGTTCCGGCTCCGCTCCCGGCGGCACCGCGAACGTTGCGGTGTTCGGCGTGGCGGCCGACGGCGGGCTGGCGCCGGCCGCCGCCGCGCCCGGCACCGTGGTGATCGGCAGCACCGTGGCCAGGGACCTCTCGCTCACCGTTGGCGACACGGCCAGCGTCGGCGGCACCGACCTGACCGTCAGCGCCGTGGTGGAGGACCAGTGGTACTCCCACACCAGCGTGGTGTGGACCGCCCTTCCCGACTGGTCCCGGCTGGCCCACATCACCGACCCGCGGCAGCTGGGCACCGTCCTCGCCGTCACTTACCGGGACGGCACCCGCGTGGACGAGTCCGCGGGCAACACCGCCGCCCGCACCGTTACCGCGTCCCGCACCGGATCCTTCCAGGCCCTGGCTTCGTTCAAGAGCGAGAACGGCTCACTGCTGCTGATGCAGGCCTTCCTCTACGGCATCTCCGCGCTGGTCATCGTGGCCTTCCTCACCGTGTGGACCGTGCAGCGCACCCGCGACGTCGCGGTGCTGAAGGCCCTGGGCGGCTCCGGCTCCTACGTCCTGCGCGACGCCCTCACGCAGGCGGCGATCGTCCTGCTGGCCGGGGCCGGCACCGGCGGCGCACTCGGCATCCTGGGCGGTTCCTCCGCCGCCAAGGCCGCGCCGTTCCTGCTGACGCCCGCCACCACGCTGCTCCCGGTGCTCGGGATCATCGCCCTGGGCCTGGCCGGCGCCGCGCTGGCCGTCCGGCGCGTCACCAGGGTGGACGCGCTGATCGCCCTCGGCGGCAACTAACACCTCCCGCCCATCCCCAGCACTCGACAAAGGAAACCACAGCATGACCTTCACGTCCCCCGCCTCCCCGGCCCCCGCCGTCGTACCTTCCCCCTCCGATCCCCTCCCCCTGAATCTGGCCAATGTCACGCTCGAGTACCCCGACGGCAGCGGCACCGTCAAAGCCCTCGACGGCGTCAGCCTGGCGGTGCGGGCCGGGCAGATGGTCTCGCTCGTGGGGCCGTCGGGTTCCGGCAAGTCGAGCCTGCTGGCCGTTGCCGCCACGCTGACCCGCCCCACGGCCGGCCTGGTGGCCATCGGCGGCACCGACGTTGCCGGGATGCCGGACAGGGAGCTCACCGCGCTGCGCCGCGACAGGGTGGGCATCATCTTCCAGCAGCCCAACCTGCTCGCGTCCCTGACTGCCGCCGAACAGCTCATCATCGGCGACCATCTGCGCCGGAAGCCGCTCAGGGCCGCCCGCCGGAAGGCCGCGGACCTGCTGGACCTGGTCGGGCTCGGCCCGGACGCGGACAAGCGCCCGCACCAGCTGTCCGGCGGCCAGCGCCAGCGGGTGAACATTGCGAGGGCCCTGATGGGCAATCCCGGCGTGCTGCTGGTGGATGAGCCGACGGCGGCCCTGGACCACGAGCGCAGCGCATCGGTCGTCCGGCTGCTGCGCAGGGTCACGGACGAATTCCGGGTGGCGACGGTGATGGTCACCCACGACACCGAGTTCGTGCCGCTCACCGACGCGGTGGCCACGATGCGGGACGGCAGGCTCAGTGCGCCGGTGCCGGCGTGACAGTGTTCCCGTTCCCTACGCCGTCTTCCCCTGCAATCAGGAGCTTGAGCGGGGGTGCATGATCCGCATCTGGTCCCAGGTCCGTTCGGACGCGGCGATGTTCCTGTTTGAGCGCTCACGGTCCAGGGAGGCGAGTTCCACCGCGATGGCCTGCACCGCAGCGACGGCGCCCGTCAGCGATGGGAAGAAGCCGGCGCCTTCGGTGGGGACTACCATCCGCTGCTCGGCGTGCTCGGCGACGGGCGAGCCGGCGCTGTCAGTGATAGAGGCGATCGTGGCGCCGGCGTTATGGGCGATCTCCATGGCGCGCACGGTGCTGTCGTAAACCCTCCACAGACTGATCGCGATCACGAGGTCCTCGGAGCTGACCCGCGCGAGGGTGTTCGTCAGTGCTGCCACGTCAGCGTCGAGCAGCCGGACGTTGTAGCCGGCGATGACCGCGTTGTGCTCCAAAGCCTTGCCCGGGATCGCGTAGCTTCCGGCGGCGACAATCAGGGTCTGCCGCGCCCCCGCGATCGCTTCTGCGATGGACCGGACAGTTCCCGGATCGAGAGTGCGCTCCAGGTGAGCCAGGTTGGCCCGGTCGGTGGACACGGCGGCCTGGGCAGGGCTGCTGATGTGGCCATTGTGTTCGGCCGCAACTTCCAGGGCGCTCAGCGACGCCAGGAACCTCGAGCGGAGCTCGAACTGGAAGTCGGCCCAGCCCTTGAATTCGAGTGCCTGCGCTGTTCTGGTCACGGTGGAGGCGTTCGACGCCGCCGCTGCCGCGATGTCGCTGACTGAGCCGTAGGAGGCGAGGCGTGGCTGTGACCGGAGGATGCCGATGACCTGCATCTGCCGCGCAGCCAATTTCCGTCCCTGAACGCGGCTGTCCAGCCACTCGGTGACCGAAGAGGAGTTAATTTCTTGATTCACCTATTGACCTACCTCACACTCTGGCCTTAACTTCGATACATCGCATCTGCACAGACTTGTGCATATTCCTCAAAATGTACAACTTGGCCCACTTTGGCAGGAATCACCATGTCTCTCACCGCACGCTTGGATCGTCTGGCTCTCAGTCGTCCACACTACAAGCTTCTCCTCATCGGAGGCCTCGGGTACTCCTTTGACGGCATGGACGGGGCCGTGGTCGCCTTCCTGCTCCCGCGCATCCAGGAACTGTGGGGCCTCAGCAACGCAAGCCTGGGCTTGGTCGGCTCCGCCGCGCCGCTTGGCTTCTTCTTCGGCGCCATCCTCTCCGGATGGATGGGCGACCGGTTCGGCCGCAAGAAGGTGATGCTCTGGGCGCTTGCCTTCTACTGCCTGATGTCCGTGGTTGCCGCCATGGCCCCCAACTTCGAGGTCTTCCTGATTGCACGGATCTTTGCGGGCCTGGGTGCCGGCGCCGAAAGCGTCATCATCGCGCCGTTCCTGTCCGAGTTCATTCCGCCGAAGCGTCGCGGCTGGTTCATCGGAACGCTGGCAGGTTTCTTCTCCTTCGGCTTCGTTGGGGCGGCCCTGATTGGCCGCTTTGTAGTCCCCATGGGCGAGGACGGCTGGCGCTGGGCCCAGGTGATGACGGCCATCCCGATCCTCCTCCTGCTGTGGTGGCGCCGAAGCCTGCCTGAATCGCCCCGCTTCCTCATCAGCCGTGGCCGCATGGCTGAAGCAACAGAGGTGGTTGAGCGTTTTGAGCAGAGCGTCGTGAAGGCAACCGGCAGGCAACTCACACCGCTGACTCCGGGAAGCGAAGAGATCACCAAGCACGGGCAAAAGATCAGCATCTGGAACGCACTCAAGTTCATGTGGTCCAGGGCAATGCGCCGGCGGACCGCTGTCATCTGGCTGATCTGGTTCGTGATCACGTTCTCGTACTACGGCTTCTTCTCGTGGATCCCCACCCTGCTGGTGGGCCGCGGCATCACCGTCACCAAGAGCTTCGAGTACTCAATCATCATTTACCTCGCCCAGATTCCCGGGTATTTCTCCGCGGCATGGCTGTGTGACCGGATTGACCGCAAGAACACCATCGCCCTTTACCTGGCCGGATCGGCGCTCAGCGCGTTCTGGCTGAGCCAGTCCAACGACTCGGGGATGATCCTGGTGGCCGCGGCAACCTTGTCCTTCTTCCTGAACGGCACCTACGCCGGGGTCTACGCCTACACGCCGGAACTGTTCCCCACCTGGATGCGCGCCACCGGCGTCGGACTGGCCAGTGCCGTGGGCCGCATCGGCAGCATCCTGGCACCGTCCATCATCGGCATCTTCTCGGTGGCCCTGGGCTTCGGCGGAGTATTCGTGATGACAACGGTGGTGCTGACCATCGGCGTCCTTGGCGTGGTCATCTTCGGCGCCTCCACCGCGGGCAAATCCCTGGAGGACATCAATGCCCGGGCCGAGCATGATCCGGCACCTGCAGCAACAGGACAGCGATGAGCGCAATGACGGACTCCAGGAAAGCAGACACAGTGTTCCAGCAGACCTTCGATGCAATGCGGAAGGACCCCGGCGTCATCCTCTTCACGGCCCTCCAGTGGATCCCGGAGCGGTCCAGCCTTCGGCGGCTCTTCACCAGCCACCCGGCAGACTACCCGGTGGGCGGGGAGAAAACCGTGGAAATCTCGCCGGGCTGGCTGGGAACGGTTATCCAGGACAAGGAGCCGTTCCTGGCCGCCGACCTGAACGCCCTGCGTGAAGTCTTCGCCGATTCCGAACTCATCCAGCGGCTCGGCTGCGGTGCGGTCATCAACGTTCCTGTCCTCGACGAGGACCGCAACGTGGTGGGCGTCCTTGCCATGCTGGACGCCGAGGGCCGCTACACGCAGGAAAGCGTGGAAGCCGCCGTCGCCGTCGTCACCCGGAACCTGACCGGCCTCACCGAAGCCTTTGCAGCCCATCCCACCGAAGTCCACGGGAAGGACACCATCTAGATGAGCACCACCCCAAACACCCTGAGCCCCACCGAAGAAGCGGCCGGCAGCGCCGGGCTGGTGATCCGAAACGCCAGCGTATTGGATGTCGAGGCAGGCACCTACTCCGTTGCCGACGTCGTCAGCGTTGACGGAAAAATAAGCCGCATCGGTCCTGACGCCGAAGCGCCCTCGGGAGCCCGCGTGTTGGACGGCACCGGAAAGTTCGTCATTCCCGGGCTGATCGACTGCCACGTCCACGTGGTCGCCTCCAGTGCGGACTTCCGCTCGCTGACCTGGACACCGGCGTCGTACGTCTACGCCCAGACGGCCCGGATCATGGGCCAGATGCTGCGCCGCGGATTCACCACCGTCCGGGACCTCTCCGGGGCCGACTTCGGCCTGGCGATGGCGCAGCAGGAAGGCCTGCTGGAAGGCCCCAAGATCCACTTTTGCGGGCACGCGCTGAGCCAGACCGGCGGCCACGGCGACATGCGCCTCCCCGGCGAAAACCATGAGCCCAACGGCCGCGGGTGCTGCGGCATCGGCCGCGTGGCCGACGGCGTGGACGCCGTCCGGGCGGCGGCGCGGGATGAACTGCGCAAGGGCGCCCACCACATCAAGATCATGGCCTCCGGCGGAGTTTCGTCACCCACGGACCGCATCGACTCCACCCAGTACTCGATGGAGGAGATGCGGGCGGCTGTGGAGGAGGCCGAGGCCGCCAACCGCTACGTCGCGGCCCACGCCTACACCGCGCGTGCCATCAACCGGGCCCTCGAGGCCGGCGTCCGTTCAATCGAGCACGGCAACCTGCTCGACGACGAGAGCCTCCGTCTGTTCCTCGAAAAGGACGCCTTCCTGGTCCCCACCCTGGTCACCTATTGGGCGCTCAAGGAGGAAGGCAGGAGCTTCGGCCTCACGGAAGAAATGTGGGGCAAGGTGGATTCAGTGCTCAGCAGCGGCCTCGAAGCCATCGCCCGTGCGCACGAAGCCGGCGTCAAGATGGCTTTCGGATCCGATCTCCTCGGCGGCATGCACCGCCACCAGAACGAACAGTTCCGGCTTCTGGGGAAGGTCCAGCCGGCTATCGACGCCATCCGCTCGGCAACCACGACGGCGGCCCGGCTGCTGAGGCGCGAAGGCCAGATCGGCGTCGTCGCACCCGGCGCGGACGCCGACATGCTGGTGCTCTCCGCTGACCCGCTTGCCGATATCGCGGTGCTGGCCGACATTGCCGACCACCTGGACGTCCTGGTCCAGAACGGGCGGGTGGTCAGCCACTAACGGGACGCGGTGGGCCGCCCCGCCGTTGGGTCGCACGGGGGCAACGAGAAAGCCGTGGATACCTTCGACAACGAGGGTATCCACGGCTTTGACGTCAGCGACGGCTACTCGCAGGCCACGCCGTCGTGATCGCGGTCCAGTCCTGCACGGTAGCCCGCTGACCCGGAGTACAGCGGGGCGGCACCTGCTGCCCGGGCGGCAGCGCAATTGGCGTAGTAAGCGGCGGCAGGAGCCGCAGGCGCCTGCTGTACGGCCGCCTGCTGTGCGGCCAGCGCATCTGCTGCGGCCTTGTCCGCCGCAGCTTTGTCCGCCGCAGCTTTGTCCGCCGCGGCCTTATCGGCGGCAGCCTTCTTGGCTGCAGCTGCTTTATCGGCGGCAGCCTTCTTGGCTGCAGCTGCTTTGTCCGCGGCGGCCTTCTTTTCTGCTGCCGCCTTGACAGCCGCAGCCTTGACGGCCGCAGCTTTGTCCGCCGCGGCCTTGTCGGCTGCCGCCTTTTCCGCCGCCAGCTTTTCCAGGGACTTGACGCCGAGGTGAACGATGGAGCCCTTTGCCACCTGTGCACCTTCCCCGGCGTCCTGGGACATCACCTGCCAGTTCTTCTTCAGGACGATCGTTTTGCCGTCAACGATGTCCACGGAGTCGACCTCGAACCCGAGATTTTCCAATTGATCCGTGGCCTCGTCCAGGGTCAGGCTCACCACGCCTGGAACAGTGACCGTCTCTGGAGTGGCCGTGGCCGTTTCTGTCGGCTGCGGTGCCACCTGGCTGGCCGCCTGTTTGCCGCCACCGCACCCAGTCAGCATGAGGCCAGCCAGCACAAGTAGTGTCAATGTCTTTTTCATTTTTCCCCCTTGGAAAGTTTGAAACTGTGGAGTGATGGAATGGGTCTAGCGTTCGCAGGCCACGCCGTCGGAGTCGCGGTCCAGAGCCGGCCGGTAACCCGGTGACCCCGCGTACAGCGGCGCGGCTCCTGCGGCCCTCGCCGCCGAGCAGTTGGCGTAGTAGGCAGCTGCCGGTGCCGGCGTAGCGGGAACCGGTGCCGGCACCACAGGTGCGGGAGCAACAGGAGCCGGGGCCGGCGCAGCGGCAGCCGGAGCGGGCGCTGCCGGGGCAGGTGCGGCCACCACGGGTGCAGGTTGGACGGCGGCAGGTGCCGGTGCCGGTGCCGCGACGACTGGCGCCTTCTCGTTTGTTGGCGCCAGCTGCCCCGAGCAGTTGGCGAGGATCCGCGCCATCGCGTCGTGTTCCGCCTGGGTGACCCACAGGCTGTAGGTTGCCTTCACCGAGATCTGCCGGGCAACGTATTCGCACCGAAAGCCCTTGTTCGGCGGCAGCCAGGTGGCGGCGTCGCCGTCGCCCTTTTGCATGTTGGTGGGGCCGTCCGTCGACTGGAGGTTCAGTGGGTCGTTGGCGAACGCAGTCCGCTGTTCCGCGGTCAGCTGCTGTGCGCCCTTCTGCCAGGCGTCGCTGAGGGCAACAACGTGGTCGATCTGCACGGCGCTGCTCGTGGCGCTGCCCCGCAGGAAGCTGATGGAGGTGCCGGTGTACGGGTCCGCCAGTGTCCCGGAGCGCACCTTACAGGGCACGCTGTTGGTGTAGCTGATGCCCGTCAGGTCGCGCTTGAGCATGTCATTGCGTGTGTCGCAGCCGTTGCGGTCAACGTCGGCCCACGCCTGCCCGAACAGGCCCCGGTCATAACCCGTCTTCGGCGCCCGACCCTTGACGGGAAGGTTGGCCAGCAGGTCGATGGCCCTGGTGGCGTAGGCAGGCTGCGACTTCGGCGCCGCCACGCTGGTGCCCTGCGCCACGACGTAGGGGCTGTCAGGATCCAGCGGTGCGCCCGTCGCCTGCACAGTTGGAGCGGACGACGGCGCCGGTGCCGCTTTGGCAGTTACGCTCGCTTCGGCGGACGCTGGCGAGGCAGCGGTCCCCGAGGGGGCGGCCTGAGGCGTCCCGGTGGTTGTCCGCGGCAACGCGACGGCACCGCCGATAAAGAGGGCAAAGGAGACTGCAAGGGCGATGCCCCCCGCCTTCCGCTTGGCCGGGAGCCACGCCCATGAACGGCGGCCGGTCACCAGGACATAGAGGCCGGTAAGGCAGGCCGTGATGGCCAGGAAGACCAGTGCGCCGCCGAGGCCGCCGCTGAACGCCCCCATGATCACGAATAGTGCAGTGATGCCCCCGACAATGAAGGTGGAAACGCGTGGCTTTTTGGGCGGTCGCGGGCCCGGTGCCGCACCGGTTGGCCCTGGCCGGAAAAGAGTCTCATAGCTCGACATTGTTATCCCCATTAAGAAAGGCCCGGCATATAGCCGGGCCTTTTGTCTAAAGCCGAAATGTTGCTAATGAGAAGCCTATTTCTCGGCATCGTGGGAAAACGAAAACTGCGTCGATCTTGGGACAACGCTGATCCGGTCTTGAGCCAATCTTGAGGGTGCGCGTCGCACTGGGTCTTCAGTGCTTAACGCTTGGAGCAGGAAGCGCCGACGTCCCGGCCCAATAGCGGCACCAGCGCCTCAGTCCGGCTCCGCACCCACGGCGATTGCCGCCGTCGTTCCCCTACGCCGCCTTCCGCTCCCGCCACAGCAGCGACACCACGAACGTCACGGCGCTCAGGGCCAGCATCACCAGCACCACGCGGCCCCAGTTCTGCTGGTTCACGCCGGTGCCGTAGAAGATGCCGATCATCACGGTGGCGCTGATGGCACCGACGTAGCGGCAGGTCTGGAAGATCCCGGCGGCCACTCCCCTGTCCTCCGGCGCGGCCGAGATGTACAGGCCTTGGTTGGAGGCAATGCTGACCGACCCGTACGGCACGCCCATCAGAGCCGTCAGCACCAGCACCAGCGGTGGGACGAACGACAGGGTCAGGAGCCAGAGTGCCGCTGCCGCTATTGTCAGGAGCACGACGCCGGCGATCAGCACCCGCCGCACCCCGAACCGGTCGATCGCGCGCACCGCGAGCGGGGTGACCACGACGGACATGGCCGCCAGCGGCAGCATCAGCAGCCCCACCACGCCGGGATTGTAGCCGGCGGCTTCCTGCAGCAGCTGCGGCAGGCCGAAGAACGCGAAGTAGTACACGCAGCTGAACAACGTGAAGCCCAGGTACACCAGCAGCAGCGGCCGGTTCCTGCCGAGCAGCCGCAGGTCCAGGAACGGCCTGTCGAACCGCAGCTCGCGCCAGGCGAACAGTACGGCCAGGACCATCGCCCCGCCCAGCAGCCACCAGCGGTAGCCGGGCAGGGCGTTCAGCAGGCCCATGAGCAGCAGCACCATGCCGCCGGTGAACGCGAGGATCCCGGGGATGTCGGAATCGCGGAGCAGGGTGGCGATGCTGCCCTGCTCTTTGTGCTCGTCCCGTGGGGCGGCTTTCCGCACGATGAGCAGGGCTGCCAGCGCCAGGGGCACGTTGATCAGGAACAGCGCCTGCCAGCCGACCAGGCTCACCAGCAGCCCGCCGACAACCGGGCCCACCGCAGCCCCGGAGGTAGTGGCCATCTGGATCCGACCGAGCGGCCTTGTTGAAGTCGTGTCAGCCAGCCGCGCCAGGGTGCCGACCATGACGATGGCACTGGGGTACGCCGTCGCCGTCCCAAGGGCCATGAGCGCGCGGGCGATGCAGACGAACACGAAGTTGGGCGAGAACGGCGCCAGCGCGCAAGACACCGCGACCAGCGCCATGCCGAGCATGAAGAGCCGGCGTGGCCCGAACCGGTCAGCGAGCCGCCCCATCAGCGGCTGGCCGGCGGCCGAGGTGATGTAAAAGGCGGTGATCACCCAGGTGACCGTGGCGACGTCGAGCCGGAAGTCCTCGCGCAGCACCACGAGGGCGACGGCGATCATCGACGAGTTCAGCGGGTTCAGCGCCGTGCCCAGGCTGAGGCCGGCCACGGCGAGGCCGGTGCGCTGGCGGGTTTGCTGGCCGGTGCGGGGATAGTTGCTCACGGCAACAGTCTTCCGCAAAGAAGTGCTTCGCTGCCTCTGTCTAAGGGCTCGGTCATAACCGGAGCCCTTAGTTGGACACCAACCAATGCCGGACAGCTGCCCAAGAAGACGCTCATTTCAGTACCCAAACCCTCGCGCCCGCTCGTCAGCTCAACCTTCAATGATCTCCCGATGCTCAGGGTTCAAAGCATGATCAGCAGCTTTACGTATCACCCTTGCTGCGTGACCGTTCTTCAACCGCTCGACAGCAGCAACGATCTCGTCGCTTTCCAGCCCGTCCCCCTTATGGGTGATTTGCTGCAATCCGTGTAGGGCCATGAGTGGAATGTTGATGCCGTCTGACTCTAATGCTTCGACGACGGCTCGCTCGACCAGTGCCGAGATTCCAGTCTTAATAGTGCTAACGGATGCGAGGCTCCTTGCAGCCCGCGAACGCACGCGCGCATCTGCATCATGTGCTAGTTGCAGAAGTAGTAACTGACACCACTCCCATTCATCCACAACCGCGGCTGCTTCAGTAAGCAGATCGCAGGCCGCTTCCCGGTCCTCTGAGATGCTGCTGCAAGAAATTTCGGTACCCTTGGCGATAATTTCGTCTCTGGAAAAAATTCCTAGGACGGCCCCGACGCGGTACCCCTCCGTGAACTGACGATCAGCATCTCCGTCTGAGAAGATGTCCTGTCGCTTGGAATCAATCACACCCGACCACGCGTTTTTGAGGAGCCCTCGAGCGTCAGTGGGCACAACACTTGCGCCGAACTCAGCGATGCGTTGAAGTGCCCGCTCCTTTAGCTCTCGTGCTACGTTTTTGTCAGTGAGCAATCCAGCCACGGCCGTCCACACCCTTGCTCGGCGAAACAGTTTTGCAAAGATCACGGAGACCTCCCCTGGATCCACCGACTTCAAGGTGAAGACACCGCGTATGGCTTCCTCACGGATGCCTTGCAGGGTGGAAATGCAATCGACTTCCGCTGACTCGATTACTTCCTCTGATACATCCTTTAGCGCTTCATAGTTTCGGACAAGGTATTCCGCCAGAGCCGATTGGGGAATCTTAGGCAATATAGCTGCGTAATCGAGGGGAGCTTGGATGTTACTTGCCAGACGCGCGAGCTCATTACTAGGTCGATCAGACGCATGCTTACTGCCCCATACCTTCCAGGCATCGACAGTCTGCGGATCTACTGCCTTCCAATTCAGGTTCTGCAACACCCGCAGGAGTTCGCCCTCCACCAAGTCGAGCGACAGTCGCCCGCTGATAACGACTCCCAGCGAGGCCTGTGCAACCTGATTGTCCTTGCCGCTATCCGGAAGAAGCTTCCCGATTGCAGACCAAGCGCCCCTCTCGTCCGCGACCTGTGAACCCTGTGTGCTCCGTGGCGACTGGATGAAGGCCAGCGCAGCTTCCAGCCCTCGTTCAAGATCCTCTTGATCGAGAAACTGGGCGGCGAACGACACAACTGTCAGGTCAGCCAACGTCACATCGTTGGGGAAACTGGACCTCCTCAGAATCGCGTTTGCGTCTCCCAGAAGGGCAGCATCTGGTCCCTGCAGATAGATCAATTCCAACACGTTCTTAAGATGGTCCTTGTCACGCGCTCGCCGGAGCAAGCGTAAGGACTCCTGCACGTCCCAAAAATTGCTTGCATCGACTGCTCGATGGTGCTGGAGTAGTCGAACTTGTGCCAGCGCGGCTCGCTCCCTCATAAACGCATTCACGTTCCCGGTGAGCTCCGCCACTAGCAACGATTCCAACGCGGGCGTAATCATAGGATCTGTGTGATAGATCGTCCGTCGCCTTCTATTGGCCCCAACTATCTCGTCGAAGGCGTGCTCGACGTACCGGCGATCCCGGTTAGCCGCGGGAATCCGTCCTCGATAGTCTGGCCACGGAGCGCGGGATTTTACTACGTCGACCCAAGTGGTGCCTTGGAACCCTTCCATCCTCGCTGCCAATTCCAACCGGTGCGCGGAAATAGCCTCGCGAATGTCCTGGAGGACAGTATGCGAATCCCAACCGATACCAAGGGAGACCGGGAAAGCCTCTGATTCTTCAGTCTGGGATACATGATTCAGCACGGTCTCAAGCGACTGACCTGCAGCATTATACTCGAAAAGCTCGAATTGGCGACTGGCAATCTGGAGGTTTACAAGTCCCAGCGCAAGAGAGGAAGTACTTCGTGGGTTGCTTGTTGTTAATTCATCCCTAAGCGATTGAAGATTTGCAATTGCGGCGGGCACTTCGTCCATCTCTACCTCGGCGACGGAAGCAAAGAGAGCAGCCGCGACCCGCGCCGCTGGTGGTATGTCTGGCTTTACCGATATATCCCAAAGGCCTCCGGCACCCGTCTCTACAGTTCCGTATTGCAGGGAATCCTTTGCCCTGTGGACAAGATCCAGGACCCAGAGAGGCTCCTGAGGGGAAAGCACCTTCTCGTAGCGCTCGACATCGTCAAGACGAAATTGGGCCACCAAGGCCAGGAGGCTTGGGCCCGTAACTAAATCCTGTGAAAAGTTTGGGTGAGGGGCCATCGCCCATGGTGCCGCCACCGCGGCAATCCATGCATTTGAATTCAAAATCTCCAAGTACTTGCCCCATATCTCGCTAGCCCATTCTGACTCTGATCGGCACTCGGCCCGTTATCGGCACTCACCGGAGAGATCCCAAGTTGCCGAAGAGAAAAGCGCATAAGTCCCTCAGCTTGTTCTTTCAACGACTCGGGTTCCAAGGCTCTGATTCCATTTTTCTTTACGAAACTGGTCAGTTTTTGCCCCACGAATTCGTCGACAGCAGATTGCTCGAGGTTCGGGTAGGTGGGGGCACAAGCGACCAAGACGACCCGAGAAGTGGAAAGGGGATTTATCGCCGCAAGCGCATCGGCAATTTCATCGCCACGAGATAGAGCCCCATGGGCACTTGCAGGATAAAGCAAGAAATGAAGAAATGCATCTTTTCCGTCGTTGGAGTCCAAAAAGATGGGCGTCATATCTGCTTTGACTGCTTCAGCAGCATCTTCAATTGAGGTCTCCCATTCATAGCCGAGGACCAAGAGGACCCGGTAGTGGACTACCAAACGAGGCTCCGTCAACGCGCATCCGCCGTGATGACGATCTTGCTGCGCTCTAGGTAAAGCAGGGTTGACTCACTCGTCCCCCCGCATTGTGGACGACTCACGATGACGCCCACGATCGCAGCGTCACCCTCCATGTCCTTTCGCTTCATTTCCCCTTCCACAAGAGTTTTCACGAGCGGGCATGCCCGCAAACCCCCAGGAACAGGATTCAGCAATTGGACGGCCACAGCCACGCTCTCATCAGGCACGAACATGCCTGCGGGCAGCATCAGGCACAGCAAAAGGAGCCCGGCCACCCCAGACCATTTTCCAGCTTTAGTTCGCCGTGAAATACTTCTTGCGGCATTACGCGCTTTTGCATCGGCTTCCTGAACCAACTGTTCAATTGGCCTAGTGTCGGGTCCATTGTTCTCATCATCTGCAATTTTGGGTTGATAAATCGATGCACTCAGGAATAGGCAAACGCTTACAGCTAGCACCCCAACGCCAAGATATCCCAGTATTCTCGCTGACGCAGGAAGCGCCTCACCCTGACTGGAAAAAACTAGACCGGCTATCAAGGCGCCAGACGCTGTTGCGAGGAGATTTGCAACAGCCTTTGCCCGCTCTCGAAACCGGTCTACGTCTGCACGGAACGAGTCCATAAGTTTGATAGCTTCGATTTCGGATGTCTCGCTCACCCGTCCATCATAATCGGCTGACACGCGGGCTTAGCGCTGGAACAGTGACCGCGGCCAAGCACCCTCTTCTTTTCGCTGGCGACCGGTACGCCGCGCCCAGCACCCTTACCCCAGCCGTCGCTGCCGGAACATCGGAAACTGCTCCCGCACCCGCGTCACGGTAGACAGCGAAACCTCCACCGCCCGCACGCCCGGCTCCAGCCCAAGGTCCGCCTCGACGTACCCCATCGGATCCACCAGCAGGCTCCGGCCCACGGACACCGGCGGCGCCTGGCAGACGCCGGCCACGTAGACGCTGTTCTCGATCGCCCGGGCCGCATTCAGGGCCAGCCATTGCTCGGTCTTGTGGGTGCCCGGCACCCACGACGAGCAGACCAGCAAAACCTGGGCGCCGGCGTCGGCCAGGGACCTGGCCAACTCCGGGAACCGCAGGTCGTAGCAGGTCATCAGCCCGAACCGCGCTCCCCCGGCTTCGAACACCACCGGCTCGGTGGACGGTCCCGGCTTGATGAACGTCGACTCCCCGAAGCCCTGCGCGTCGAACAGGTGGATCTTCCGGTACACGGCCAGCCGCGCACCCGAAGTCCCGTAGGCCACCAGCGTGTTGTACGCCCGGCCCTCCTCCTCGGACGTTTCCACCACGCCCGCGACGAGGGTGATGCCGTGGCGGGTCGCGGTGGCGGCGAGTTCCCGGCAGACGGGGCCGTCCAGCGGCTCGGCCATAGCCGGGAACGAGGCGTCCACGATCTTCTTCTCGTACGTGGCGTACTCCGGGAAGGCCACCAGCGTGGCGCCGTCGGCGGCGGCCGCCGCGGCGAACCGGTCGATCGCGGCCAGGTTCTCCCCGGTGTCTGTTCCGGACTCCAGCTGCCCGAGCGCTATTCTCACCTCAGTTTCCTCCCGTGAGTTCCCAGAAAACCCTAGGCGGCGGCCTCCACGGTGGCCTTCTCCGTCGTCGTCATTTCCGGCGGCGCGGCCCGGAAGCCGCGCGTTATCAGCGCCAGGACCACGATGCCCAGCGCCAGCCAGGACAGTCCCAGCGTAATGGCGTTGCTGTCCAGCTGGGAAAGCAGGTAGGCACAGACGATGGCGCCCACCGCCGGGACCGCCACGTAGGAGACGGCGTTCAGCTGCTCCCCGGCACGGCGGCGGCGCACGTAGTGGAACACCACGGACACGTTGACCAGCGTGAAGGCGGTGAAGGCGCCGAAATTGATGAACGACGTCGAGGTGGCCACATCCAGGAAGATCGCAATCAGGCCGACGATGCCGGTGACCACCAGGTTCACCACGGGCGTGTGGTACTTCGCGTTGAGCCGGCCGAAGACCGCCTTCGGCAGCACCGAGTCGCGGCCCATGGCGTAAATCAGGCGGGAGGCACTGGCCTGCGCCGCGAGACCGGAGGCGAACTGCGCCACCACCAGCCCGGCGAGGAACACCGCGCCGAACAGCTGGCCGCCGATCTGCAGCGCGATGGCGCTGGCCGCGGACGCCGAGTCCTCAAAAACCCCGCCCGGGTGCACCAGCTGCGTGACGTAGGAGACGGCCACGAAGATGCCGCCGCCGATCAGCGCGATCAGCATGATGGCGCGGGGCACGTTCCGGCGCGGGTCCACGGTTTCCTCCGTAAGGGTGGTGACGGCGTCGAACCCCAGGAACGAATACGCCGCGATGGCCGCGCCGGCAGAGATGGTGGCGAAGCTGGACGTGCCGTTGACGAACGGCTCCGTGCTCACCAGGCCGCCCGCGCCGGAGGCGGACACCACGCTGCCGACGGCCAGCGCCACGAAGATCACGATCACCAGCAGCTGGAACGCCATCAGCAGGTAGTTCGCCTTGTCCGCCACCTTGATGCCCAGGATGTTCAGCACCGTGGTGATGAGGATAAAGCCCCCGATCCACAGCCACATGGGCACGCCCGGGAACTGCGCGTTCAGGTACGAGCTGCCGATCAGCCAGATCACCATGGGCAGGAACAGGTAGTCCAGCAGGATCGCCCAGCCCACCAGGAAGCCCACCCGGGAATCGATGGACTTCCGCACGTACGTGTAGGCGGAACCGGCCACCGGGTACGCCACCGCCATCCGGCCGTAGCTGTGCGCCGTGAACAGCATGGCCACCATCGCCACGAGGTAGGCCGCTGGCGCCGCCCCGCCCGTGGTCTCGGCGATCAGGCCGAAGATGGCCAGGACGATCAGCGGGGTCAGGTACGCCAGGCCGAACAGCACCAGCGACGGCAGCTTCAGCGTGCGGGTGAGGATTGGTGTGGTCACGTGGTTGTCCTTAAGCATTAAAAGTGGGGGGCGTCCAGGTCAGCGGATTGATCCGCCCCTGGTAGACGGGAAGTTCGACGGCGGCCTCCCCGTCCCGGAACTGGGACCACGGCCGGTTGAGGTTCTCGGTCCCGTGGGTGCGGACGTGTTCGACGGCGGCCAGGTCCAGGTCCGCTGTGAGCAGCACCGGGGCGTCGCCGTCGGCTTCCGTAATGGTGTTGCCCTCGGGGTCGACGATGAGGCTCAGGCCCTTGCCTGTGGGGCCGGCGCAGTTGACGCTGACCACGAACACCTGGTTCATGATGGCGTTCGCCTTGGCCAGCACCAGCTCCTGCCGGCGGTCCGGCGTGGTGGTTTTGACGACGTTGAGGATCACCTCGGCGCCCATCCAGGCCAGCTGGCGGGAGACCTCCGGGTACCAGGCGTCGTAGCAGATGTTCAGGCCCACCCGGCCGATGCCGGCCAGGTCCACGGTGGTGAACCGGTCGCCGGGATCGTACGGCTCGAACGGGCGCCAGGGGAAGATCTTCCGGTAGTAGCCGGCCAGCTCGCCCTCCGGGGACAGCACCAGCTGCGTGTTGAACAGCTGGCCTTCCGGGCCGCGCTCGCAGACGCTGCCCGGCACCAGCCAGATGCCCAGGTCCGCGGCCAGCTCCTTCAGCTCCTTGACGCGCGGGCCGTCGAGCGGCTCGGCCGCGTCCTGCAGTGCTTCGGTGCGCTGCCGGTCCGGGTTTCCGTCGCCGAAGAGGTGGAGCTCCGGGAAGACCACGAGGTTGCTGTCCGGTTTGGTTTCCAGGGCAGCTGTGATCTCGTCCGCGAAGGCCGAAACAGGGTCGCCGATGAGCCGTGGCGCGGCCTGGGCAGCGATGAGGGGAAGGATGCGTTGCATGGGTTTGTCTCCGCGTTGGGGTGTGATCTGCACTATATTAGATCAGAATGATCCAATAATGGGAAGGGGGGGTGCGGATGGGCCGTAGAGTAGCGGATATGACCCGTCAGTTGGAGGACACCTCCTCCCCCGCCGGCGCCTCCCCAATCGCAGGCAGCGCCCTCGCCGGCATCGACCGCCGCAGCGCCATCGATGCCGTGCGCCTGCGCATCGGCATGGCCATTTCACTGGGGCTTCTGAAACCCGGCGAGCGCCTGCCGGACCAGGAGGACGTGGCACTCGGTTTGTCCGTCAGCCCGATCACCGCCCGCCGTGCACTGGCGAGCCTCGCTGATCAGGGCGTGGTGGTCCGCCGCCGCGGCCGGGCCGGCGGAACGTTCGTGGCGGACGAGCCGCCGCGTGACGTGCTGGCCGAACTCACCGCGTCGCCGGCGGAGTCCCAGGCCGTGAACCGACTGGTGGACCGGCGGCTGCTGTTCGAGTGCGCGGTAACCCACTACGCGGCAGTTAATGCCACCGCCGACCAGCTGGACGAACTCGAGCGGCTGACCCGGGACATGGCCGTATCCACGGACTGGTCCGCGTACCACCAGGCGGACGAGCAGTTCCACCAACTGGTGGGCACAGCCTCTTGCCTGGGGACCGCCGTCGGAGTTTATCACGAGACGCTGGCCGAGCTCTACGCGTACTTCATCCCCTACCCCATCGAGCTGCTGCACAAGTCCAACTGCGACCACGTGGAGCTGGTGGCGGCGCTGCGCGCCGGCGACGTTCCGGCCGCCGTCGAAATTTCACGCAAGCACGTGGACATCCTGCACCGCACCATGTTCATGGGACTGGCCGACGGCAGATCGGGACCTACGCCCGCATGATCAGCTTCCCTTAGCCTGAGCCTTTTTGGCCTGCCACGACGTCCATCCCTGCCGGTGGAGCCGCTCGAAGCCGTCCAGGAGCAGGTCGAGCGCAAACTCGAACTCGAACTGGTCGTCGCAGCCATGCCCCACCACGGAGCCTCCGTCATGGCTCGCGGCGGTGGCCACCTGAAGGATGTTCGGATAGCGTGCCGCCATCTCCTGGAAGACCGCAGCCTGCGCCTCGGGTGACATCTCAACGCTGCCTCCCCCGCCGGGGCCGGCAGAGTCATCGAACAGCTCCTGGGTGAAACCCCAGATGCGGCTGCCCATGGCGTGCATGACGTGGTGCGTGAGGTCCACCGTGAAGCCGCCGGCCAGGAACATGGCGATGAAGGAGTCCATGTACCCGAGGACGGCAGGGGTCTGGTTGGTCCGTGATTCCAGGACCTGCCGGGCCCACCTGTGCCGCTGGAGCACAGCCCTGGCAGACAGCACCCTCAACCTGACCGCGTTCTTCCAGTCTTCGCCGCCCGCCGCCGGGTCGATCTCGGAGATGATCGCTTCGACCATGCCGTCGAGGAGCTCCTCCTTGTTGGCCACATGCTTGTAGAGCGCCATCGGGACGACGCCCAGCTCCTGTCCGAGCCTGCGCATGCTGAGCTCGTCGATGCCGGCCTCGTCCGCCAGCGAAACGGCAGCCTGCAGCACGCGGTCCCGGTTCAGCCGCACGCGGCGCTGCCCGTCAATCTGCTGGGCCACGAGCCCTCCTTCCGCTGATTCCAATCTAGGCCATTGACAGGTGTACTGCGTACACCTAACCTCTTTTTCATAAGGTGTACGCCGTACACCAATGGGTACGAGGAGCTTCCCATGAAGGCACAGCAAGCCGATCTCAGCCGGCATCCGAACCGGACGGACCGCCGCGGTCACTCCGGCGTCACCATGAGGGCGGCAACTTACCGCCGGTTTGGCCCGCCCGAGGTGGTCCGCATCGAGGAAATCCGCAAGCCGTCACCGCGTCCGGACGAGGTCCTCATCAAAGTCCACGCCAGCACGGTCAGCGCCGCCGACCACCGCGCCCGCAGCCGCACCGTCCCCGCGGGCCTGGAAATCCTGACAGCCCTCGGACTGGGCATCTTCCGCCCACGGCACAGGGTTTTGGGAATAGACGCCGCCGGCGTGGTCGAGGCCACGGGATCCGCCGTCAGCAAGTTCCGGATCGGTGACGAGGTGGTCACCATGCTCGGGGCGAAGTTCGGCGGCCACGCCGAATACATGACGGTCGCCCAGGACGCAGCCATTACGGCCAAACCGCGCACCATGGGCTTCGAGGAGGCCGTCACGCTCGTTTTCGGCGGCCTCACCGCGCGCGGCTTCCTGGCCCGCGCCGAGATCAAGCCCGGTGACTCCGTCCTCATCAACGGAGCGTCCGGCGCGGTGGGCACGGCCGCGGTGCAGCTCGCCAAGAACCTGGGAGCCCATGTCACCGCCGTCTGCAGCAACGGAAGCCGGGACCTGGTTACCTCGCTGGGCGCAGACCGGGTGATCGACTACACCGCTGAGGACTTCGCCGCCGGGGACCGCACCTACGACGTGATCATGGACTGCGTCGGCAACGCTCCCTTCAGCCGGGTCGCCAGCAGCCTGAACCCGGGCGGGAAACTGCTTCTGGTCGTCGCCGATCTGAAGGGGATACTGCGGGCGTCTGCCAACAGCCGCAAAAGCGGAAAGTTGATCACCGCCGGGGACCTGAAGCTCGGGTACACCGCCGAGGACCTCGCATGGCTCGTCCGCCTCGCGGACGCGGGCCGGTACAGGGCCGTCATTGACCGGGCCTATCCCCTTTCCGAGATCGTCCAGGCGCACCGCTTAGTCGATGCCGGACGCAAAAAGGGAAACGTCGTCGTCCGCATCGCCGGCGAATAGGAGGTTCCCGTGAACACCATCGGAAATACCACCGCCCAAACCCCGGGTCACACCGGCAACTCCAGGCCCCGCTCCCAACGACGACGGCGATACGGCTGGCTGGTGCCAGCCGGCCTGATCTTCCTCACCCTCATCCCCGTGCTCGCCGGAGCGGCACGCCTCACCGAACTGACCGGCGGTGCCGCCATCACCCCGAGGAACGAGAGGTTCTTCGCCTCGCCCATCCCGGTGGTCACGCACATCGTCAGCGTCACCGTCTACTCCCTCCTGGGAGCTTTCCAGTTCAGCCCTTCCCTTCACCGGGGCAGGCGCAGCTGGCACCGGGCAGCGGGACGCATCCTGATGCCCGCCGGTTTCCTGGTGGCACTCTCCGGACTGTGGATGGCCCTCTTCTACAAACTTCCACCCAGCGACGGGCTCCTGTTGCTCATCCTCCGGCTGGTCTTCGGCAGCGCAATGCTGGTGAGCCTGGTCCTCGGAGTCCTTGCCATCACGCGCCGGGACTTCGCCAGGCACGGCGCCTGGATGACCCGCGCCTACGCCATCGGAGTCGCGGCCGGAACACAGGGCATCATCCTCATCATCCCGGAACTCCTGACCGGGCCGCCCGACGTGACAACCCGGGCCGTCCTCATGGGGGCAGCCTGGATGATCAACCTGGCGGTGGCCGAATACGTCATCCGCCGCCGCTCCCGGTCCCGGTCCCGGTCCCGGTCCGCATCAGGCTAGTCCCCATCCCGGGACACTGTTGCAGTCCCCTGCGTCGGAGTAGGATCCGGGCACCGTCATGATGTTCAAAGGCCGGGCACTGCAATGAAGCGATCTGCGAAGCACTGGACAATATTGGTGGCGGCCAGCCTTCTGGCCCTTTGCGGGAGCGGGATTGCCAACTCCGCCGAACCTCCACCGGACCCCACTCGCAGACCCAGCCAAAGCGTGGCTTCACCGATGAGCGGGTATCCATTCCCGGGAGACGCCACCAACCGGGCCCTGCTGAACACCTTGGTCCGGAAGGAGCCGTCGGGCCCTGAATTCCGTGGGTCCGCATTCGAATACCCCGTGGTCGATGAGCAGGGGTGCACCACCCGCGAGCGCGTCCTGATCGCGTTCGCCAGCGACAAGACATTGGCCTCGCCCTGCACGGTGCTCCATCCGCAGTGGGTATCCGTCTGGGACCGCAATGTCCTGGTGGACCCCGCCGAGGTGGACGTCGTCCATCTGGTCCCGCTGGAGGAAGCCTGGCACTCCGGCGCCTGGGCATGGACCGCGAAGCAGCGCCGAGACTTCGCGAACGATCTGTCCAACGGCCTGGCGTTGAGGGTCCTAACGGCCACCACGAATGCCGAGCGCGGCTCGTCAGACCCGGCCCGCTGGTTGCCGCCCTATGACGGTGGCAACTGCAACTACGCCGCCGAATGGGTATGGATCAAGGCCCGCTGGAACCTCACGATAGATCCCGCAGAATACGGGGCGCTAAAGACGCTTATAGACACAACAGACGCGGGTACCTGCGGCGAGAAGCCGGCCTATGTTCCGCCGCTCGGGCTCAGCCCCGGAGTTGGCCCGGCGTCGATCATCGGAGGCATCGGGGCTCCCTCCGGCACCCTGTACAGCCTCATCCGCGTGCAGGCATTCAACGCGGACCATCGGGTGGTGCGGGAAACCCGGGTGCGGCCTGAGGGTTTCTACGAACTGACAGGTCTGCCGCCGGGCGGCTACACGGTCAAGTTCCTCGGCGGCACCAGCGGCACCTCTGACCAGTGGTACAGCGACCAGGGCCCGGGCGGCCCGCCGGAGGTGATCACAGTGAAAGCGGGCAGCATTGCCAGTGGCATTACGGTGGCGATGCTCGCCGCTCCCGGCGCGGCGGCGTCGGTTCCGGGCGCCGGCTAACGACCCCTTTTCCGGCCGGACCCCTGGGCGGATCATTAGCTATGGCTACGGGGACAGTGCCCTTCGACTTCAGCGGCAACGGGGAGACACCCGAGCACCCGAACGCGGAGCGGCCGCCGGACCACGTGGTGGTCTTCGTGCACGGCATGGGGAAGGCTCTGAAGGGCGGCACGCTTCAGGAATGGGCGCAACCGCTCATGCAGAGCCTGTACGACCTCTCCGTCGACGTGGCCGGGGACAACGAGGACCCGCCGCTCACCATCGATCAGGCCCACGCCGTGGGCGAGGCGCCTGAAGTCGTGGTCAGCGTTCTCCGCGACTACACTAGCGACCGGCAGCCGGACTACGTCCGCATCCTCATGACCGAGGCCTCATGGGGATCCGACTTCACGCCCGCCAATGCAACATCCACCTACTGGTGGGCGTTCGCCACCGCCTGGCTCGTCTATGACCGGTTCCTGGAACTGGTCTTCTGGAACCTCTACCCCGGCGGGCGCAATTGGGGCAGCCTGAAGTGGCTGGCGAAGCGGGTCATCCAGGTGGGCCTGTACGCGGCCGTTGCGGTAGTGGGCATCTTTCTCCTGGTTGCCGCGCTGCTGGTGCTGCTGGTCCTCGTCATCCTGGCCCAGGTGCCCGGCGCCCGGCGGTGGCTGGGCAAACTGGTGACGCTGTTCGCGGATTTCCTCGGCGACCCCGAGGTCTGGAAGCGCAAGCCCCTGCAGGCGGCTGCCATGCGGCAGCGGGTGAGCGACACGTTGCTGCGCTGGGACCACGCGTCCGGCGTCGATGTGACCGTCGTGGCGCACAGCCAGGGTGCTGCCATTACGGGGCAGCTGCTCTTCCAGAACGCGGGCAGGGCCCGGACAACCAACTTCGTCAGCGTCGGCAGCGGCCTGAGCCTGCTGGGCTACGCCGAATGGGGCGGCCGCAGCGAGGATCCGGTGGCTGACTGGCTCGCCAACGCACCCGAGACCCGGTGGATCAACGTGTGGGGAAAGTTCGACTTCGTTCCGGCCGGCCCCATTGGCACAAAGGCCTTGGGAGACGACCCGGTTTTCAGGAAGATCTATGACCGGAAGAGCGCCGGCACCGGCGGTCCCGGCCCGGAGGAACATCCTGTCTACAACCGGTCCGCGTTGATCAAGGACCACATCACGTATTCGAAAAACCGCATCGAGGTGATCGACCCGCTCGCTTCGCTGGTCCTGCTTCCCGCCAGGCCCCAGGGAGAGGTCCAGTTCGGGCCCGATCCGGGCGACAGGCGCCTCCGGCCGCACCGGGTCATGGTCAAAAGCCTCGGCGTGACCAGGCTCCTTGGAGCCATCAGCGGTCTTTTGGCAGCCCCGGCCATGCTGTCCTGGCTGGGGGCCCAGCCCTGGGCAAGGACACTCGTGCAGTGCGGGCCTCCCGGCGCCGGCCTTGATCCGTGGTGGTCGTCGTGGCTGTGCTCAGGGGGCCGCTATGACTGGACGGCCGCCCCGTCGCCGGACTGGTGGATCCTGGGCCTCGTGTCACTGCTGCTTGCCGGTGTGCTGATCAGCTTTCTCAACGGTCCCGTCTGGGGGATCCTCCACGGCCTGCTGGAGCGCCGCCGTCGGCCGCCGCGCCGGCGGATCGATGACAGGGCCGCCCACCTTCGGGGGCTGCTGGATCAGATGCAGGGTCGGCAGGTCACGGAGAACACGGACGAGCGGGTCGGCCGGGCCGCCGGTGATCCCTGGGTGAAAGTAGCCGTGTACCTGGTCACGGCTTTCGTTTTTGCCGTCGCGGTCCCCGTGGCTCTTCTCCGGCCCAGTCCGTTCTGGCTCGCCGTGTATGCGTTGTCCGTAGCACTGTGGACATTTTGCTTTACCGGCACCGGAATCAGGCCGCTCGCGGCACGATTCGGCTTCCGGGAAGAACCCCCGACGGCGGACGGCAGGACAGCGGACAGCGCCCGGGAGGGCGCACCTCCCTTACCCGAACGGTTCCGGCCCCAGACGAACCCGTGACGGCCGACGGCGGTGCTGCCGCCGGGTAACAGGCCGGGGTCCCGTTAGCCTTGGGCTACTTCCGCCGCACCGGTGCCACGCCTGGCCGCGGCACCGCGACGATGGTCAGGGCGTACCCAGGCTTCGAGCACACCGAACCAGCGCGCGGTCACGCGCCGGGAACCGCTGTTTCCCCTGTATACGCGCGGTTATCAGGAGTAAGCTATGGCCGTCGGCAGGAAGTCCTGCGACTCCTTGCCGCGAGGCCGGCTCTCCATCTGAAGAGCCGGTAACCAGCGTGAAAGGGAGACTAATGACTACCGCTTCACACCCCGCCCACCACCACGCGTTGGGGTTGTCCCTTCACAACACCGCCTTGGGTCTGGGTGCGGTTTTCCTGCTGGTTGGCGTACTCGGGTTCATCCCGGGAATCACCAGCAATTACGGCGCCATGAGCTTTGCCGGCTATGGGTCCGGGGCAATGCTGCTTGGAGTATTCCAGGTATCAGTGCTGCACAACATCGTGCATATGCTGTTCGGCGTGGCCGGCATTGCAATGGCCCGGACAAACCAGATGGCCCGCTGGTTCCTGCTTGGCGGCGGCGCTGTGTACGTGGTCCTGTGGATCTACGGCCTGCTGATCGACATGGACGGGGGCGCCAACTTTGTCCCGTTTAACACTGCCGACAACTGGCTGCACCTGGTCCTCGGCGTCGCCATGATCGGGCTGGGCCTCTGGCTCGGCAGGGATGCCATGGAGAGGACGAGGGGAAGCGCTACCCCATAGCGCCATCCGCGTTTCGCTACAAACCGACGACGGCGGCCGTCCCCCGGGCGGGAAACCTGCTCTGGGGGCGGCCTCCGTCATTGTCAGTTGCGCGATCCTGACCTGGGATCGCTTTTTCGGTCCAGCCACTGATCAAAGGAGATCGTGATGCTCGGAGAACAAATCGGGGAACTCACCGGCCAAACCATCAGCACGCGGGTTCTGGAAGACACCGGCCGCGGTCCGCGCACTGAAGTGACCGACCACCAGGTTGGCACGCTCTGCGGTGCCCAGGTTGACGTGACGGTCACCTACGTCGGCACGATCCGTCCCACCGGCACAGTCGCCGGCAACGGAAACGGTTTCGTCGTCACCTCAAGCGGGCAGACAGCGACCTTCACCGGCCACGGGGTGGGCCGTTTCACCGGCCCGGGTCAACTCACCTGGCGCGGTGCCCTGTTCTACGAAACCACGTCAGACGAGTTGAGCAGCCTCAACGGGATCGCCGTCCTGTTCGAGTACCAGGTGGCCGACGGCAAGTCCGAAGGCCGCCTGTTCGAGTGGAAGTAGCGACGGTCCGGAAGTAACAACGTTACCGATCCCACCGGCGTCGGTATCGAAGAGGCCCGGATGCAATCCGGGCCTCTTCATTGCTCCCGCGCCGTGCCCTTGGAATACTGCCTGCATGCCTTCTCTTCCCATTGCTTCCGCCGAGGACGTCATCAACCAGCCGGCGCGGATCCAGTTCAACGCCTTCCTTGACGAGCACCGCAGCAGGCTCAATGCCTCCCTTGACGGGCTGACGGAGGAACAGGCACGCCGGTCTTTGGTGCCTTCCCGGACCACGCTGCTGGGACTGGTCAAGCACGCGACCTTCGTCGAGAAGGTCTGGTTCGACGAAGCCATCACCTGCCGTTCCCGCGCGGACATCGGCATCCCGGCAACACCGGACGAGTCGTTCATCCTCGAGGACCAGGACACAGTCGCCGGCATCCAGGCCGCCCATCTGGAGGCGTGCGAGGCATCGCGGCATGCGGCGGCCTCATTGCACCTCGACGACCTGGTCCACGGCAACCGGCGCGGCCCGCTCCCGCTGCGCTGGGTGTACCTGCACATGCTGCGCGAACTCGCGCAGCACTGCGGGCACGCGGACATCCTCCGCGAACAGATCCTCAGCAGCTGAAAGCGAGCAGCAATTGAGCTGAGTGCGGCCCGCGTCGGCGCCGTTATTGTCAGGCGGGCACGCCGGCGAAACGCTTGATGACGGAGTCGAATGTGCGGTCGGGCAGGACCCGGCTGAGCCAGATCATCGGGGTCGCCCCGATGCCGACGCTGTAGCGGGTGCGCGGCTTGCGGGCCGTGGCCGCCTTCGTGATGGCGCGGCCCACGACCTCGGGCGGCGAAGCCAGCCGGTAGCCCGGCTCGGAGCTCGCGGCGAGCGTCCTGGTCATGGCCTCCGCCTGCATGCGGTAGGCGCCCTGGCCGGAGGTGGCGCGCAGATTGTCGGCGGCGATAGCACCCCACTCTGTGCGGATCCCGCCCGGTTCAATGAGGACGACGTCGATGCCGAACGGCTCGAGCTCCAGGCGCATCGCATCACTGAGGCCCTCGACCGCGTACTTACTGGCGTGGTACCAGGAGCCCAGCGGTGTCGCGAAGCGCCCGCCCATCGAGCTGATGTTGATGATCCTGCCACTCCCCTGGGTCCGCATGTACGGCAGCACCAGCTGCGTCAGCCGGGCCAGGCCGAGCACGTTGACGTCGAGCTGGGCCTGCGCCTCGGTGAGAGGTACTTCTTCCAGGGAGCCGTAGGAGCCGTAGCCGGCGTTGTTCACGAGGACATCGATGCGCCCCTCGTCCGCGATGATGCGCTCGACGGCGGCGCGTGCCGACTCTTCATCCGTGACGTCGAGGGCGATCGTCCGAATGCCGGCCTGCTCGAGGGCGGCCATCCTGTCAGTCCGCCGCGCCGCGGCGTACACCGTGAGACCGGCGTCCTTGAGGTCGCGGGCGGCGACCTCTCCGATGCCGGAGGAGCCGCCGGTGACCAGTGCAACCTTCTTGTCCATGTCGGGTTTTCCGTTCTCTCGTTCTGCTTCAGTCCAATAAAGGACCACTGGTCTCTAATCTAAGAGACCGGCAGTCTTTAGTCAAGAGACCTCTGGTCTGTAAAATGGACGCATGAGTACTTTTCAGCGCGCCAGAAGCGAGGACCAGCGGGAGGCGAGGCGCCAGGTCATCCTGCAGACGGCAGCGACGATGCTTGAGGAGATGCCGGTCTCCGCTGTCAGCCTCAACGAGCTCAGCCGCCGCGTCGGACTGGCGAAGTCGAACGTGCTGCGCTATTTCGATTCGCGCGAGGCGGTGCTGCTCGACCTGCTCATCCAGCTCGCTGAGGAGTTCTTCACCCAGATCGGGAAACAGTTGCCCCACGTCGTCAAAGCCGATGCGTCGATCCGCGCCAGAGCGGGAGGGGTCGCCACGGCCGTGGCGAGCGAGATCGCGGCAAACCCGATGCTGTGCGAACTGCTCAGCGTTCAGGCGGGCGTCCTCGAGCACAACGTCTCCGCAGAGACGGTGGCGAAGTACAAGCGGGACGGCTACGCCAGCCTTGCCGGGTTCACCGCCGCACTCCGCCAGGCCCTCCCCGAGCTCAGCGAGGAGGATGCAGCAGAAGCAACGAGAACCATCACGCTGTTGGCCGGCGCCCTCTGGACCCATGCCCACCCACCCCAGGCCGTCCAGGACGCCTACGCCGCGGACCCGTCCCTCATATTCTTGCCCGCCGGCTTCGCCTCGTCCCTGGAGCGGACCATTAGCATCGTCCTCATGGGGCTCCTGGCCGACTGACCAACAACCTCAACTGCCCAACCGACCTGAGGGTGGAGTTTTTGTACAGCTGTCGCGGGTTGGAGGCCCTTTTCCGGCCATTATCTGTACAAAAACTCCACCTTCACCCGACCGCCACAACCCGCCGCTACTACAAATAGTCGCCGGCATGTTCGCGGGCGATTTCCAGCAAGGTGGACTGAAAAGCCACCTCCGCCGGGGCATAGACCTTGTCCTGGCGTTGGGCCAGCAGCACCCGCCGCAGGGGTGCGGCGGAGCCGAGGCTGATGACCCTGACATCGGGGTGCTGCAGGGCGACGGCGGTCTTGGGCACCATGGCCACGCCCATTCCGACGCTCACCATCGCCTGGGCTTCCTGGTAGTCGTTGGCCAGGAAGCCGATGGCTGGCTCGAACCCGGCCTCGTGGGCGGAGCGCTGCAGCACTTCCACCACGGGGTGGGCCTCGGCCCGCACGATCCACGATTCCTTCCGCAGCTCCTCCATCCGGATCTCGTCGCGGCCGGCGAGCGGGTGCCCGCGGGCCACCAGGAGGACGGTGCTTTCCTGGAAGACTTCCGTGATCCGGATGGAATCGTCGTGAAAGCGATTCCAGGGGTAGTCCCAGAGCAGGCACAGACCGGTAACTCCGGACTGCAGGTCCGCCACAAGTTCATCGAAGCGTGCACTTCGCAGGGAGAGGCCAATGGCCGGGTACCTCTTCTTGAAGGCACGGATAACTGTGGGCAGGAATGACCCGGCGAGAGTGGGAAACGTCCCCACGGTCAGGGAACCGCGTTTGAGCCCGGCGATTTGGTCCAGGTCCGACTGGGCGGCCCGCATTTGCCCGACGATCTTGCGGGCGTGGCCGGCGAGCACCTGGCCTGCCTCGGTGGGCACCACACCACGGGAGCGGCGGTTGAGGAGGGGCTGGCCGACTTCCTGTTCAAGCTTTCGCAGCTGCTGGGAGACCGCGGAGGGCGTGTACATCATCAGCTCGGCCGCGGCAGTGATCGATCCCTGCTCCACGACCTCCACCAGCAGGGCCAGCCGCCGGATATCCAATAATTCCTGGCCTTCATCGTTAAGCACGTGTTAACCCTTCTTCTGCAATGGTTCATTCTATGCAGCCGCCAGCTCCGGCGCGGGAAAATGCAGACGGTCAGAGGGCCCGGGAGGCGGTTCGGACCGACATTATCCTTCTCCAAATCAATGAATGAAGGAACACTACACTACCCAACAGAAATCCAACATTGTCTTCATTTGTGATCTGGCTCAATCTCGAATCAGGCCCGGGAACACATTGGGCGCAGAGAAGCTAAGGAACCGACCATGAAGATCGAAGCGGAATGGATGCGCGGAGGCACCAGCAAATGCTGGGTCTTCGAAACCGGACAGTTGGGCCAGACCGGAGCCAGCCCGGATGTGCTGCTTCCCCGGCTGTTCGGCAGTCCCGACCACCGGCAGATCGACGGCGTTGGCGGGGCTACGTCGACGACGAGCAAGGCGATGATCCTCAACCGTCCCGCAGGCGACGATGTGGACGTCGAGTTCACCTTCGCCCAGGTGGGCATCGAAGAGGCCGCCGTGGACTGGGGCAGCAACTGCGGCAACTGCTCGGCGGTGGTGGGGTTGTACGCCATCGAAAAGGGCTGGGTGGTGCCCACCGGCGACGTCACGCGGATCGTCACCCGCAACACCAACACCGGCCAGATCATCATCCAGCGGGTGTCCACGCCGTCCGGTGCCCTGCCGATCGTCCCGCAGGCAGAGATGCCGGGCGTGCCGTTCCCCGGATACCAGGTGGGCCTCGGCTTCCAGGACCCGGCCGGCAAAACCACCGGCCAGCTGCTTCCCACGGGATCAGCCACGGACACGATCACCGCCGGCGGAACCCGCTGGGCCGTCTCCATGGTCGACGCCGGAGCACCGGTCGTAATTCTCCGCGCCGAAGACCTTGGCCTTGACCCCGAGCGCCACCAGAACTGGTCCGCCGGGGTGGAGCTGCAACTCGAGACCCTGGAGCACATCCGCCGCCAGGCGGCAGTGCGCATGGGGCTCGCAGCCACCACCAGCGAAGCGGCGCGCGCCGTCCCCAAGGTGGCGATCGTGGCTCCACCGGCCCAGGCCGACCCGGAAAGCGACGTCAGCGTCATGATGCTCTCGATGGGCAGGCCGCACCCGGCGCTGGCCATCACTGGAAGCATCGCCCTGACCCTCGCCGCCCGCACCCCGGGCACCGTACTCAACGACATCACCGGCAGCACGGTCCAGCCCGCCCTGCGGCTGCGCACACCGGCCGGGGTCATCGAAACCTGGAGCGAGGAACGGGACGGCTCACTGCTCGTCGGAGTCGACCGGACAGCCCGCACTCTCGCAACCACCGTCATCCACCTCCCGGAGGTCCTCGGCAGCGCCGTCGACGCCTCCCTCGCCAGCGCCTCTTAATGACCAGCGCCACTCAATGAGGAGACAGCACCATGACTAAGACCGCAGAACAAACCGCACCCCTGGACAGCGACACCCGGGACGACCGCTCCCAGCGTCCCAACCGCCGCCGCCGTATCCTGCTGATGACGGTAGCCGCCGCCACTATTCTGGGTCTGGCCGCCCTCCTGTTCGGAGGTGTCCTCTTCAACCCCGCGGCCGCCTCGGAATCGGAGCCGACCATGACCGCCACCCAGATCATCCCGCTCGTCATCCTGGTGGTGATGTTCGTCGTCGCCACCAAATGGCCGCTGAACATCGGCATCATGGGGCTGGTGGCATCCTTCGGCGTCGGCTACTTCATGCTGGGAATGACCGACAAGCAGATCCTTGAGGAGTTCCCGGCCAGCATCGTCCTGACGATCATCGGCGTCACCTACTTCTTCAGCATGGCCCAACGCAACGGGACCATCGACATCATCGTCCAGACCTGCGTCCGCCTGGTCAGGGGTAAAACGGCGCTCCTCCCCTGGGTGTTCTTCCTCATGGCTGCCGCGCTGACGGCACTGGGCACCTTCTCCCCCGCCGCCGTCGCACTGCTGGCTCCGGCAGCCCTCGGACTTGCCTACGAGTCGCGCATCCACCCGGTCCTCATGGGCGCCTTCGTCATCAACGGCGCCCACGCCGGCGGCTTCTCCCCGCTGTCCGTGGCCGGCGTGCTGGTGCACGACATCGCCCTGAAAAACGGATTCCCCATCTCCCAGGGCGCGCTCTTCACGGCCAGCTTCGCCCTCAACCTCATCCTCTCAGCCCTGACCATCGCGCTGTTCGCCCTCCTGGGCAAGCTCCGCGACCACCACTCCAACGAGTACGCCGGCCCGGACGCAACCCGCACCGGACGCCCCCGCGGCCAGCAGGTCTTCACGCTGGCGCTGATCGCTGTGATCCTCGTGTGCACCCTGGGCTTCCACATGCCCATCGGCTTCGTCGCCCTCTCGGCCGGCCTCCTCCTGGCATTCGTCAACATCAAGGAGCACAAGTCCTTCGTCGGCGGCGTGTCCTGGTCCACCGTCCTGCTGGTGGCGGGCATGATCACCTATGTCTCCCTGCTCCAGCACGTCGGCGTCATCGACACCCTCGCCGAGCAGGCCCTCGCTCTCGGTGCCCCGCTGCTGATCGCCCTGGTCCTCTGCTACGTCATCGGCGTCGGCTCCGCCTTCGCCTCCTCCACCGCCCTGCTGACGGCATTCATCCCCATGGCGGGTCCACTGCTGGCCACCAGCTCACTGAGCGCCTCCGGGACCGTCGCGGCTCTGGCCATCGCGGCCACCGTCGTGGACGTCTCCCCCTTCTCCACGGACGGCGCACTGGTGGTGGCCAACGCCCGCGAAAACGACCGCCAGCGCGTGTACAAGCAGCTGATGATGTACGCCGGCGGAGTGGTCCTCGCGGCTCCCGCCCTGGCGTGGGCCCTGCTGGTACCCACCGGCATCATGTAATCCACCCAAGGCAGAGCACTCAAAGGTTGCTGCCTGTCGGTGACCGCTGACGGGCAGGATTGCCGGATTCACCTCCGGCAAGCGGACGGGACGGCCCTGCACTCCATCGCAACAGGTAGCCCGAAAGCCGGGCGCAGGACCGAACCCGTACGCGCACCAAAGGCAGGGCGGCTTTCACAGCCGCCCTGCCTTTTTGCTTTCCAGAAGGGTCCCGGCGGTGCGCTGGGCGCACTGTCCGGGACCCCGCCGTCGGAATTTGCTAGTTACGGGATAACCGCAACCGCGTCGATCTCCACCAGGAAGTCGCCCAGGAACGAACCCACCGTGGTCCGCGCCGGGTAGGGGGCAACAACGTACTTTTCGTAGACGGCGTTGAAACCGTCGAAGTCCCGCCCGGGATGGTGCAGGTGAACGGTGGCTTTGACCACGTGGGAGAAGTCGAGTCCGTGGGCGCCCAGGACTTCGCCCAGGTTCTTCATAGCCTGGACGGTCTGTTCCTCGATGGTGCTCCCCACCCGCTCATCGGTGACGGGGTCATGTGGTGTCTGGCCCGCCGTGTAGAGGAATCCGTTGGCTTCGATGGCCTGGGAGTAGGGGCCGGCCGGGCTGGGTGCGAGGCGGGTGGTGACTTGGTGCCGTGTCATGATGTGGGCCTTTCGGTTGTGCTTAGAGAACTTTGGAGAGGAACGCCTTGGTGCGCTGGTGCCGGGGGCTGTCCAGTACTTCCTCCGGCGGACCGCTTTCCACCACCACGCCGCCGTCCATGAACACCACCTGGTCGGCCACCTGCCGGGCGAAGCCCAGCTCGTGCGTGACCACCACCATGGTCATGCCGGCTTCAGCCAGGGACTTCATGACGTCCAGGACCTCGCCCACCAGCTCGGGGTCCAGCGCGGACGTTGGCTCGTCGAAGAGCATCAGCTTCGGTTTCATGGCCAGTGCCCTGGCGATCGCGATCCGCTGCTGCTGCCCGCCGGAGAGTTCCTGGGGGTAGGAGTGCCCGCGGTTGCCCAGCCCCACCCGGTCCAGGAGGGCCTGGGCTTCCACCACCACGTCCCTGCGGGGGCGGCCCAGCACGTGCACGGGGGCTTCGATGATGTTCTCCAGCACGGTCATGTGCGGGAAGAGGTTGAAGCGCTGGAACACCATGCCGGCGTTGAGCCGCGAGCGCGCTGTCTGGCGTTCCTTCATTTCGTAGAGCTTCCCGTTCCGCTCTGCGTAGCCCACCATGTGCTCATCCACGTACAGCCGGCCGGCATCGACTTTCTCAAGGTGGTTGATGCAGCGCAGGAACGTGGTCTTGCCGGAACCGGACGGGCCAATCAGGCAGGTCACGGATCCCTTTTCAACCCTGAGGTCGATGCCCTTCAGGATTTCGGTAGCGCCGAAGTTCTTCCGGACTCCCCGGGCTTCCACCATGGCGGTAGTCATTATGCTGTCCTCGTCTTGGGTTTGCGGATCCGTCGCGGCGCTGCGTCGAAGCCGCGGCCGTAACGGCGTTCAAGTTTGTCCTGGAAGAAGCTCAGGACGGTGGTCATGAGCAGGTACCAGAGGCTGGCGACGATGAGCAGCGGAATGGTCTGGTAGTTGTTCGCGTAGATGATCTGGGCCGAATACAGCAGGTCCGAGATTGCCAGGACGCTCACCAGGGAAGTGCCTTTCAGCATCGAAATGACCTGGTTTCCGGTGGGAGGCAGCACCACCCGCATGGCCTGGGGCAGGATCACCCGGTTCATGAGCTTGCCGCCGCTCATCCCCAGGGCGCGGGCTGCATCGTATTGGCCCTTGTCCACGGAGCCGATGCCGCCGCGGATGATCTCGGCCATGTAGGCGGCTTCATTCAGGGACAGCCCCAGCAGCGCTGCACCCAGGGGCGAGATCAGCACATTCGCGGATCCCACGACCATGGACGGGCCGCCGAACGGAAGCCCGAACGCGATCACCGGGTACAGGGCCGCAATGTTGTACCAAAAGATCAGCTGGACCAGCAGCGGAGTGCCGCGGAAAAACCAGATGTAGCCACGGCTGATGGTGCTCAGGATCGGATTGTCCGAGAGCCGCATGATGGCGAGCAGCGTGCCCAGGGCAATGCCGACGGTCATGGACACCACGGTCAGCAGGAGTGTCAGTCCGGCACCGGCCAGGATCTGCGGGGCGAACACATACTGCACCACCACGTCCCAGCGGTACCGTTCGTTCACTGCCACATCCCATGCTGCACTGAGCGCCACCAGGATGAGGATAATTGCCAGGGCCAGCCGGAGCGGGTGCTTCAGGGGCACCACCTGAATGTCGTCACCGGCCGCCGCTGTGGCGGGCTCCCGGGTGTCAGGTACAAGCTTTTGCATGGTTGTCACCTTCTTTGTCAGCGCATTCATTACTGGGCGAAGTTGACGCGGGCGTCGGTGATGGCGCTGGACTCCAGGCCATACTTCCCCAGCACCTTGGCGTATGACCCGCTCCTGATCACTGCATCCAGTGCCTTGGAGACGGACTTCACCAGGCCGGATTCCTTCGGCACGCCCACGCCTACCGGGGCGAACTCGTACGTCGCGGCCACCTCGATCTGCGGGTTCTGGGTGGCGGCGTATTTCAGGATGGGCGAGTCAGCCAGCACGGTGTCCAGGCGTCCGCTGGTGAGGGCCGAGATGGCCTGCCGGGTGTCCTGGAATTCACTGCGCTGGATGCCTTCCTTGCCGGCCGCGGCGCACTCCTTGTCGTAACCAGGCACGTCCACGGTCAGCTGGTAGGAGCCGGTGAGGAGCCCCACCTTCTTGCCGCACAGGGCGTGCTGGTCCTTGATCCCGCCGGGGTTGCCCTTGGGGACGGCGATGCCGGTGCCGATCTGCATGTAATCGACAAAATCCAGGACTTCCATGCGCTTGGTGGTGGGCGTCATGGAGGACACCGTCATGTCATAGCGGTTGGCGGCCAGGCCGGGAATGATGGAGTCGAAATTGGCCACCTGGATCTCCACTTTGACGCCCAGTGCCTCGCCGATGAGGCGGGCCACGTCCGGGTTGGTTCCGGTCATCTCCTGCGTGCCTTCGCGGTAGAACTGCGTGGGCGGTTCGTTGGTGGGAATGGCCACGCGCAGCACCTTTGATGCCTTGATGGACGCAGGCAAGAGTTCGACGGCGGCCGGGTTGGCTTCCAGCGCAGGGACGCCGGTTCCCGCCGTGGCAGGGCTGCCGGACGGGTCCGACGGCGATGCGTTGCCGGCCGGGCTGCATGCCGTCACCGTCAGCATCAGCGCTGCAGTGACGACGACGGCCGGCAGGCCTGGTTTGATGCGTTGGATTGATGCGGGCTTCCTCATCAGGGGGTCCTCATTTCTGCAAGGCCCAGGCGGGCCTCCGGGATTCCGGTGGGTTGGGTACGGGCAAAGGCTTCGCTGCGGTGCCGGATCAGGTCACGGCCTTCTGCCCGCAGTTCCTCGACGCTGGACACTCCGAGGAGCATCATGGTCCGGGTGATTTCGGCGTGGAACAGGTTCAGGACGTGGGCGACGCCCGCCTGGCCGGCTGCAGCCAGCCCGTAAAGGTAGGGCCGCCCGATCGAGCAGGCATCGGCACCGAGGGCCAGCGCCTTGACCACGTCGGAACCCCTGCGGATGCCGCCGTCGACGATGATTTCCATGCGCTGGCCAGTCCTGCCGACGATGTCCTGAAGGACGTCCAGCGGTGCGGCCATGTGGTCCAGCTGCCGTCCGCCGTGGTTACTGACCTGGATGGCGTCGATTCCCAGGGCAGCCGCCAGTCCGGCGTCGTTCGGGTTGACGACACCCTTCAGCACGATTGGCCCGTTCCAGCGTTCCCGCAGCTCGCGGATGTCGTCCCAGTCAGTGGGCTCGTAGGATCCCGCGAGGAGCGTCCGCCACATGTCCGGCGAGCTGGCGAGCGGACCCTCGGGAATTTCCGCGTCCAGGTTGGGGAAGGCAATGGCGTCGTTCGCTAGGAACCCGAGCGCCCAGGCCGGGTGCAGCGCTCCCTCCAGAACCGTCTTGGGCTTGATGGACGGCGGCGCGGTGAACCCGTTGCGGTAATCGCGTTCGCGGTGTCCGATGGCCCGGCAGTCGACGTTGACCAAAAGGGCTTCGTAGCCTGCGGCGGAGACCCTGTCCAAGACGGCCTGCAGCAGGCCCGTGTCCGGGGTGGGCTCCAGATTGAACCAGCGCCGAAGCCCCGGCGCGGCGGCGCTGACGTCCTCCATGGGGGTGGTGCTCAGGTGCGCCAGGCCGTACGGGATGCCGGCGGCGGAGGCGGCCCGGGCGACGGCGGATTCACCACCGGGGTGGAACAGCCTGGTTCCGCCGGTGGGCGAGAGTGTTACCGGCATCGCCACTGGGCCACCCAACAGGGTTGACCCGAGGTCAAGGTCCTCCACCGATCCCCATTTGGGCAGGAAGGACCAGTCATCGAATGAGGACAGGTTGCGGCGCAGCGATACCTCGTCCTCACCCCCGCCCTCGATGTATTCGAGGATGCTCTTGGGCAGGCGCCTGGCCGCCAGCTTCCGCATGTCCTCAACGCTGTAGCAGCTCCTGGCGAGGCGCTCGGAGACCGACCGGGCCGGTCCCTGCACCGAGGCCAGCGCCCTGATGTCCTTCAATTTCATGATGTGTCCTTTACGTTCCTGCTGGGATAACCCGTCCAGCGGCTTCCCCAATAGTGACGCAGATCTCTCCCGGTCTATATGTAAGTTCCTCCATAAGATATGGACTTCACTTGTGATAACTTCCATAGATGGACGCAGCGCGGTTACCGGACCCCCTTCAGGCAGAGCGATCCCCGGCAGAGCGGTCCCAGGACAGATCCCAGCCCGACCGATCCCAGCCGGGCATGCAGCAGGCCGTGGTGCGGTTGTCCGATTGCATCCAGCTCATGCAGGCCGATCTGGTGCACGCCAACCCCACGCCCGAGAACCTCGGGCACCCCGTCTCGGACGTCCTGATGTACGACCCCTTGGACAGCTGGTCCAGCGTGGATGACCGGATCATCCTGGCCGTCGGGTGCACTTACGGCTCACCGGATTTCAACCAGCTCCTGCACCGGGCAGCCAACAGCAACGCGGCAGCCGTGATCGTCAAGGCGCACGGCGCCAGGATGGAGGAGCTTCGTTCCGCCGCGGTCCTGCACAGCCTGGCCGTGCTGGTGGCCCCGGACCATGCCGACTGGACGCGTTTGGTGGCCCTGGCCAGGGCATCGGTGATGGGAGCGGCCGCGGACTCGGTCTCCGGGGTCCGGCTGGGTGATCTCTATGCCTTCGCCAACGCCGCGGCCTCCATCACCAACGGCGCGGCCAGCATCGTGGATCCGCTCGGCCGGATCCTCGGCTACTCCACGCTTCCCGGGCAGCCCATCGACGAGCTCCGCAGGATCACCACGCTCACCCTGCAGGAAACCACCCAGCCGGCGTTTGACCAGGACTTCAAGGTGGTCTATGCGGCACCCGGGGCGGTCGTGGTTCCCGCCGCGGACGACGGCATGGCCCGGCTCGCCCTGGCCGTCCGCGCCGGCGGCGAGCTGCTGGGCTCCATCTGGATCATCGACCCCGGGGACGAAAAACGCGCGACGGCCCTGAACGCGCTGGACCGGATGGCACCTCTGGCCGGGCTGCACATGCTCCACGCCCGCTCGGCCTCGGACTTTGGCGAACGGCGCAACGCGGACCTCATCCGGACGCTCATGGACGATACGCCGCATGCCTCCTTTGCGGCCGCGCAGCTCGGGCTCGATGCCGCGAGCGGTCTCGCCGTAGCAGCGTTTTCCATCGTGCGGCCGGAGACCGTGAGCCTGGAGTCGGTGCGTGAGATCCATCGTCTGCTGCATTTGGTGACCACTGTGTGCAACGTCCAGTTCACCACCAGCCACAGCGCACTGATCGGCTCAGTGGTGTACGCGCTGCTGCCGTGCCAGGGGTCCTCACCCAGGGCCGCGCACGGGCGGATCCTGCACGAAATCGAGGCCTACGCGCACACCATCAGCTCCTTCCCGGTCATCGCCACCGTGGGAGGAATCGCCCAAAGCATCGACGGTCTCCCCCGCTCCAGGTCCCAGGCCACGCAAACCCTCCAGCACCTGCTCAACCAGGAGGCCCGCGGCGCCAGCGCGCCCCGCGTCGCGCTCTATGAGGACTTCCAGATCCCGCTGAACCTGCTGAAAATCGGTGAGTTCATTGCGGACAACGGACTGGCCGGCGCGGACCAGATCGCCAAAATCCAAGCCCACGACGCCGCGCAGCAAACCGATTACCTCAACACCCTGCGGGCGTACCTGGCCACCAACGGAAACATCTCCGCCATAGCCGCGCAATTGCACGTGCACAACAACACCGTCCGGTACCGCGTGACCCGCCTCGCCGAGGACTTCAACCTGGACCTGGCGGACCCGCAGAAACGGCTCTGGCTGTGGCTGCGGGTGACCACCATGGACCTCGCCGCCACATAGCCCTGCCCCAGCATCCAGGCCACGGTGGGGACCGCGGCGCTTGCCACCGTCGTCGGCTCTAAGGCACGACGGCACCTGGCGCCGTCACCGCTTTAGGGCACGACGGCGGGCCGGCGCCCGGCGTGCGGTCAGCCCTTCCGCCTGGCGTCCCGTCCGCCGTCGGGGGCTGAGCCGCGGTGGAGGTCGCGGTCCAGCCCGTGGCCCTCGGCGAGCTGCGCGAGCAGCAGTTCAAGCTGCGCGGCCTGTTCGCCGGAAAGCGGCGCCAGAAGCTCCGCCTCATGCTGTTCGGCGATCCCGCGCAACTCACGCAGCACCCGCTGGCCCGCGTCGGTGAGGTGAAGTTCGTAGTTCCGCCGGTCGGTGTTACTGCGGACCCTTTCCACCAGCCCGCGTTCCTGGAGGGAGTCGATGAGGGAAACCACCCGGCTGGGGACGGCACCCAGCCTGTCCGCGAGGGAGCGCTGGCTCAGTCCGGGCGCGCGGCCCAGCAGGCGGAGGACACCGGCGTCGCCCGGCGTGAGGCCGATCTCGCGCGTGCGGTCGGCAAAACGGGACGACGCCACGGCACCGAGCTGCGACAGGAGAAATGCTGTCCGTTTCGATCGGCCGGGGGTGACTGAGTTCATGACTCCAGAATACATCCTTGACAGAATAATTCTCTAGGTAAACCATTTTAGTAGTGATGCAATAACGGTCCGACCATGAGGGCCCGGGCGGAAAGGGTTCAGCCATGAGTAACCGTTCAGTTCCGAATGAACCACACCGGGCCCGTTCCGGCGGCCCGCACCCGGGGGTTCTGGCCAGTGTCAGCCTGGGCGTTTTCCTTGCCAGCCTCATCACATCCGCTGCGCTCTCAGGTGGCCAGACGTTCGTTTCCCCGTTCGCGCCGGCCGACCAGGTGGCCGGGTTCTTCCGGCAGAACCTTGCGGCTGCGAGGGTGGGCGGCATGCTCCAGTTCGGCTCCGCCGTGCCGTTGGGAATCTACGCGGCCACCGTCTACGCCAGGCAGCTTCGGCTCGGGGTGCGCGTTCCCGGGCCGGCGATCGGCTTCTTCGGCGGCATCAGCGCAGCCATCTTCCTCATGTTCTCGGGTTCCGTCACCTGGCTGCTGAGCCGGCCCGAGGTCACCACGGACGCCACGCTCACGCACGCGCTCTCCTTTCTCGCGTTCATCACGGGAGGCGTCGGCTTCGTCGTCGGACTCGGCCTACTCGTGGCGGGGATCGCCGTCCCGTCGCTGATCCTGCGGTTCATGCCGCGGTGGCTGGCGTGGACCGGCCTCGTCATCGCCGCCCTGTCCGAACTGAGCTTCCTGTCCATGGCGGTCGAGCCACTCCAGTTCCTCCTGCCGATCGGCCGCTTCGGTGGGCTACTCTGGCTGATCGCCGCCGGCTTCCTGCTGCCACGCAACCGGGCCGCAGCGAACCAGGAACCGCGGACGCAAGGGACGGTAACGCGATGACGACGGCGGAGGGCGGCTTTGCGCTTCCCTTGTGGGCCCAGCCGGAGCGGCAGTACGATCCCCTCACCTGACGGTTCCGTGGAAGTGGGCAACGATGCTCGAGACTGCGCGCAACACCAGAACGGACAGCCGCCGCGACCTGGTCACCGAACTCCTGGGCCTGTGGCTGGTGCTGGCCGTCTTCCTCGACGGCTGGGCGCACATTAACCTGCCGAGCCTAGAGACGTTCTTTACCCCGTGGCACGCGGCCCTCTACTCCGGCATGCTGGCCACGGCGGCGTGGACCGCCGTCGTGATCTGGCGCAACCGGACACCCGGGCAGCCGCAGCTGCAGGCAATACCGCCGGGCTACCGCGGGACCGCGGCTGGCGTGGCCCTCTTCGCCACGGCCGGCGGCCTGGACCTGCTGTGGCACGAACTCCTGGGCATCGAGGTTTCACTGGACGCTCTGGTCAGCCCCACGCACCTGCTCCTCGGCTTCAGCCTCTTCCTCATCCTGGGCACCGCCGTGCGGAGTGCCCGCGCGGCGGTTCGCGCAGCCGGCCACACCGGGAATCTCCGGCTGACCCCGGCGGCGATTTTCGCCGTCGTCCTCATGACCGGGCTGGGAGCGTTCTTCCTCATCTACGTCTCCGCCTTCGTCCGGCCGGGACCGACGGCCCTCTTCACCCCGACGCCGTTCGGCAGCCCCGGACGCAACCAATCGGAGCTGCCGGTAGTCGTCACCCTGGCGAGCTACCTGCTGACCACAGCGCTAATCATCGCCCCGTTCCTCTTCACACTCTCCACCGCCCGGCGCCCCGCCCGTGGCATCGTCACCCTGCTGGTGCTGGTCGCCGCCTGGCTGCCCGTGGCGATGATCGGCCTGCACCCCTATTCGATTGCCGGAGCCGCGGGCGCGACCATTGCCGCCATTGTTGCCGACCTGCTGCTGACCCGGATTCCGGACACCTGGCTGGGCCGGCGGCTGCCCGCCGTCACCGCCGGCATCGCGGCGCTGCTGTGGACGGGCCAGCTGGTGGCGTTCGCCGTGACGGACGCGATCCGCTGGCCGGTCTCGCTTTGGTTGGGCGCGGTGGTGCTGAGCGCGGCGGTGGCGGCCGGCCTCGCACTGCTCAGTTCGTGGGCGCCGGGGCGGTCGGCGCGTCCGGAACAGGGCGACGGCGGCGGCAGCCCCGCCGTCGGAAGTCTCTGACCGCGAGCGCCTCTGCATCGTCATCCCTGGCGGGACCCAAGGGATGGCGGGATCCTAAGATGAGGCATGGACTTCTGGGACGTCTTGTGGACTGCGACCGGAGCCGGGCTGATTCTGCTGATGCTCGTCGACGTCTTCCACACCCTGCTTTACCCGCACGGTTCCGGCCCCGTGTGCAGGACAATAATGCACGGATTCTGGCGGCTCTCCAGACTGTCCAGGACCGGATCATCTTCGATCGCGGCCCCCGCGGCCATGGCTGCCGTCATCGGCGCCTGGGCAACCATGGCTGTCCTGGGCTGGGCATTTCTTTACCTGCCGCACCTGCCCGAGGGTTTCATCTACGGTGACAGGGTTCCCCGGCAGGCGGATTTCCCCGAAGCCGTCTACATCTCCATGGTCACTCTTTCCACCGTCGGATTCGGCGAGGTGGTGGCAGGCCATCCTTTGCTCAGGCTCGTCTCGGCCGCCCAGGCAGTCATGGGTTTTGGCTTGCTGACGGCCACGGTCTCGTGGATCCTTCAGATGTACCCTGCCCTGAACCGCCGCCGCGCCCTTGCCCATCAACTGAACCTGTTCAGGGAAGCGGCAAGCCCCGGCGGACCGTCCACCATCACTCCAGGCCATGCCGCCGCGCTGCTCGAATCACTGGCCGGCAGCGTCGCCGCCGTCAGCATAGACCTGCTCGCCTTTCACGAAACGTACTATTTCCAGGAGGTCGAGCAGAGGGGCTCCCTGCCGGCCACAGTCACGTACGCCCAGCAGCTCGCGTCCGAAGCCAAGGCCAGCGACAACACCGACCTGCAGTTCGCCGGGCGGATGCTTGAGGCGGCATTGGACGATCTCGCCAAGGTTCTCCGGGGCAGGTTCGGGCACGCCGGCACAACGTCCACCGAAGTTTTCGAGCACTATTCCACGCACCACCGGCACCGCCGGTCCCGCGAAGCCGGCACTCCCTAGGTTCGGCTACGGTAGCGCGTTGACATCCCGAAGTATGTCCTGACAAACTGACAAATACGCCACACGGCACTCGGTCACGCACTTCCAAGGGAAAACATGAAGATCTCAATGAATTCGACGGCGGCGTTCCACGGCACCACCGTCCGGGACATCGCGGTGGCCAAGGCGGCCGGCTATGACGCCGTGGAACTCCAGACGCCCAAGCTGTTCCGCTTCCTCGATGCCGGCTACACGGGGCACGATCTGGTGCCGCTGCTGGACGGATTTCCAGTCTCCGGTGTGGGCGCCATCCGGGAGGCCCCGGACGAGGAGTTCAAGCGGGATGCCGCCCGGCTCTCCGAGGTGGCAAGCATCGTCGGGGCGCCGTTCGTGCAGATGTGCACCGGCCCGGTGGACGTGCGGGTGGTCAAGGAGTTCCGCGCCGGCTCCCTGGGCGACGACGACCTGCGGTTCCGCGGCGCGCTGGGCATGGGCGATAAGGAGGCTCTCGCCGACACCGCACGCCGGGTGGCCCTGGCCGCGGACATCGCCGCCGACCACGGCGTGAGCCTGTACCTGGAGCCGCTGGCCTGGTCCCCGGTGAACCGCGTCAGCCAAGCGCTGCAGATCTTCGAGACCATCGACCGGCCCAACGCCAAACTGTGCGTGGACTTCTGGCACTTCTGGGCCTCCGGCGACACCCCCGAGGACATCGCCGCCCTCCCCGCGGACCTGATCGCCGCCGTCCACGTGTGCGACGGCCTGCACATTCCGCCCGGCGAGGTCCCCGACCAGTCGGTTTCCCGGAACGTCTGGACCGGCGCGGGCAACATTCCGCTGCAGGAGTGGACCGACGCCTGCAAGGCCACCGGCTACGACGGGTGGTACTGCCCGGAGATCTTCTGCGACAAGGTGGCCGAGCTGGAGGACGTCCTCGTCGCCTCGACATTGCGCAACACCGTCCGGATGCTTCTTGCCTGATGGTTCTGCCTGGTTCTGCGGTGAATTCCCGTGCCACCATGTGAGCAGACGGATACAAAAACGAAACGTTGGGTCGACGCCGTGAAACATGCCGTGGCTACGCTAATTCCTACCTAAGAGCGGTTCATCCGCAGGTCATTTGAAAGGAAATAGCCATGCTTTGGAATACCTTGAACCTGTTTTTCACCGCGCGCACTGACGGGAACTCCACCTTCGGCGAGGCCGCGTCGAATTCCACTTTTCCCCAGGGCCAGCTCACGTCTGCTGCCTGGGAAGGCTGGTGGGACAGCGCCGCGCAGGCATGACCCGCATCACAGGCATTCGGGGGTAGGCTCGCCACGAGTGATCCACGACGGCGGGGAGGGCGAGGGGCGTGACAGAACAGGGACGCAGTGCCGAACTGGAGGGCAGCAGCGGATTCAAGGACCGGGGACTTCCGCTGACAGCCTTGGCCGTCGCGGCCGGCCGGGCTGTCGAGACGTCACGGGCCGACCCGCTCGTGGCGGATCCCTTCGCCTCAGCACTGGTGGTGGCGGCGCGCTCCCACCTGGACCTGCCGACAGTGTGGCCGGCAGAACCAGCGGAAGCCCCTCCCCTCCAGCAGCCTCTCCTGCTTGCCTCCATCTACATCGGCATGCGGACCAGGTTCATCGACGACTTCCTGCAGTCCGAGCCTCCCACAACGCAGACAGTGGTTCTCGGCGCAGGACTCGACACCCGGGCCTTCCGGCTGCCGTGGCCGGCCGGGGCCAAGGTCATTGAGATCGACAGCGCCAACGTCCTGGAGTTCAAGTCCCATGTGCTGAGCCGGCTTGCCGCGAAGCCCGGGTGCGAACTGATCAGCCTGCCCGCGGACCTGTCCCTGCCCTGGCGGGAGCCGCTCCTCGCCGCCGGCTTTGACCCGGCGCAGCCCACCACGTGGGTCCTCGAGGGCCTGCTGCCGTACCTCGATGCCGCTTCGCAGCACGCGGTGCTGGGGGACGTAGCAGCACTGTCGGCACCCGGATCCCGGGCGGTGATCGAGCGGGCGGTGCCACTGCCGAAGACTGACGACATCGAAGCCAAGCTGCTGGAGTTCAGCCAGCAGACGGGCCTGCCCATGAGCGAACTGCTGGCGCGGGCCGATCCGCCGGACCCGGTGGAGCTGCTCGAGGCAGCCGGCTGGCGCTGCAGCGGGCACACCGTTGGGGAGCTGTGTTCGACATACGGCCGGGTCCTGTCCCTGGCCGCCGGCCCCGAAGCCGAACCCGAATCGGAAGCCGAACCCGAATCCGGAAAGGATGAGTCCGCACCGGAGCCTCAGCCAGCTCCCGGCGAGTCCCGGGGAGGCTTCGTAACCGCCTGGCTACCGTAGATCGGATTTTGTGAGTTCGGCGGTGATCTGGTCCGTCCAGGCGTCCACAGCCGCCCAGTCCCGCAGATCCCCGAAGCGTCCGCCGGTGAGCCGGAACAGCGCCCGGAGCACCGCCGGCAACTGGCTGGCCTGGTAGACGCCGGAAAAGACAGCGTGGCCGCGAAGCTGAACGTCCTGGAACTGCGTTGCCTCCAGACGTTGCTGCTGCAGTACCGCAGCGCGCTTCCGAAACAGCTTTGGCAGGCCGTCGGCCATCCCCACGCTGAAGGCCCAGACAAGCCGCTCGGCCAGCCCGGGCGCATGCTGGCTGAGGAACTGCACAGCCGGGGGCAGCCACGCCTGGTTGTGGATGGCGCTGCCCACCACCACACCCCCGTAAGGGGAAACCGACTCGACCTCGTCCACGGACCGGCACTCGACCTCGCCCAGTGCGGCCGCCATGCGTGACGCCATGTGCTGGGCTATCTCGCGGGTGGAACCTAGCGCGCTTGCATAGGCAACAAGAACAGTCATGGTTGAGCCTCCTGCGTTTCTTTTCTCCAGTCTGAGGGAACCCGTGCCGTCTGGAAACTGGTCCGGGGAACGTCGTTAACCTCAGCGCCACCTCCCCGCAGACGGAAGGCAACCTGGCCTCCCTAGGGTGAACGGGTCGGCGGCTCAGCGCCGGCCACCGACTCCCGGAGGAACCAAAACCATGCGCAAAGTCCTTACCGCAGCGGCCGCCGTCGCGCTTTTCACCACAGCGTTTGCCTCAACGGCGGGAACCGCCGTCGCCGCTCCGACAGCGGACGCCGGGTCGCCGTCGTCGAACGCTGCCGGCAGCGAAACGTCCGCTATCAAGACGATTGAGCGCAACGGTTCCTTCGACCTGCAGTCGCACCGCGGAGGCCGCGGCGAGTGGACCGAGGAGTCGCTGGCCGCGTTCGCGAACTCGCTGAAGCTGGGCGTGAGCACGCTGGAGCTGGACACGCACCTGACCGATGACGGCAAGGTGATCGTTTGGCACGACGACACAATCCAGGCCAACAAGTGCGTGGACACCGCGCCCGCCACCGCCAACGACCCCGAGTACCCGTACGTGGGCCGCCGGGTGGCAGAGCTGTCGCTGGCCCAGATCAAGACGCTCAACTGCGGCTTCAGGCAGCTGCCGGGCTACCCGGAGCAGCAGGTGATCGAGGGCAACCGCATCGCCGAGCTGAGGGACGTGTTCCAGCTGGTGCATGACTTCGGCGCCAAGAAGGTCCGCTTCAACGTGGAGACCAAGGTGGAGGACGGCCAGGCCGGCGGCGCGGGTTCCGTGGCGCTCACCAAGGCCGTGGTCACCGAGATCTACATGGCGGGCATGTCCGGCCGCAGCACCGTGCAGTCGTTCGACTGGTCCACGCTGAACTACACCAGGAAGATCGCCCCGCAGCTGCCCGTCGTGGCACTCTCCAGCGGCGACGCCTGGCTGCAGGTGGGCAAGCCCGGCGCAGCTCCGGAGCTCGGCGGCATCGACATCGACGACTACGACGGCTCCCTCCCCAAGGCCGCCAAGGCCCTCGGCTACGACGTCATCTCCCCCGCGTTCGCATCCGTCACGCCGAAAATGATCGCCGAGGCGCACGAGTTCGGCCTGCCCGTCATCCCGTGGACCGTGAACACCACCGCGGACATGGCCCGCCTGATGGACCTCGGCGTGGACGGCATCATCACCGACTACCCCACCCGCCTGCGCACGCTCATGGACCAGCGCGGGCTGAAGCTGCCGAAGGCCTACGCCAGCCGCTGACCGGGCCGGGCCCCACGCCACAGCCAGAACGTACGACGGCGGGCCGTCCCCTTTTCGGGGG